>NZ_JBEXNT010000069.1:0-49731 GCF_040611255.1 Kitasatospora sp. NPDC002965
GCCGCCCCGGGCGGACCCGGGGCGGCAGCGGCGTCGTTCGGCGGGGTGCGGGCCGGTCAGCCCTCCGCGGCCGGCACGGCCGCCGGGATGTTCCCCAGCCCGTCCGCGCCGACCTGGACCGCCGACTCGTCCAGTGCCGCCGAGACGACCGGCTGCGGCTTCCCGTCGAGGTCCAGCACCGGCACCGCCTCCTTGTACCAGGACTCGATGACGGCGTTGCCCCAGAAGTCCCGGCGCCGGTCGTCGTTCACGTTCCAGCGGAAGGTCTCGTGGTCCGGGTCGCCGGTGTAGTAGTCGGAGGTGTAGATCTCCACCCGGTGGCCGTCCGGGTCGCGCAGGTACACGTAGAAGGCGTTGGACACGCCGTGGCGCCCGGGCCCGCGCTCGATGTGGTGCTCGGCCCGCAGCGAGCCGAAGATGTCGGCCGTCCGCAGCACCTGGTGCGCCTCGGGGGCGAAGACCCCGACGTGGTGCAGCCGCGGCCCGGCGCCGCTGGTGAACGCGACGTCGTGGACGGTCTGCTTGCGGAACATCCAGGCCGCGTACAGCTCGTGCTCGTCGCCCTCGATGGTCTCCGAGCAGCCGAAGCCGAGGGAGCGGTAGTGCTCGTAGGCGGCGGGTATGTCCGGCACCACGATGTTGAAGTGGTCCAGCCGGGCGACCTCCGCCCCCCGGCGCAGGTCGTACCGCTGGATGAGCCGCTCGGCCCGCTCGATCGCGTGGAAGAACTCGACGGTGAAGCCGAGCGGGTCCACCACGCGGACGGCGTCGCCGACGCCGCGGGTGCCGGTGCCGGCCGGGACCCGGCGCACGGGGCAGCCGAGTGCGGTGAAGAACTCCTCGGCGTGGTCCAGGTCCTCCGGGGTGCGCACCCGGTAGGCGAGGTGGTCCAGCGCGGCGGCGTCGCCCACCCGCAGGACGAGGCTGTGGTGGGTGAGCTCGTCGGTGCCCCGCAGGTACAGCGTGCGGTCGTCCTCGTACTGGACGTGGAAGCCGAGCATGTCGACCCAGAACCAGCGGGTCCGGGGCAGGTCGGTGACGACCAGCTGGGCGTAGGCGGAGCGTACGACGTCCGGGGGGGTGGGCATCTCCGTGACCTCCATCTGCGGGTCAGTGCTGCTCGTCGGCGCCGAAGCGCGGGGTGTGGACGTCACCGAGCATCACGTGGACGATCTTGGACTCGGTGTAGAAGTCGATGCTGTGCGCACCGCCCTCGCGGCCGAGGCCGCTGGCCTTGACCCCGCCGAACGGCGTGCGGAGGTCGCGGACGTTGTGGGAGTTGATCCAGACCATGCCGGACTCCACGGCGTGGGCGACCCGGTGACCCCGCTTGAGGTCGGACGTCCACACGTAGGCGGCCAGACCGTACTCGGTGGCGTTGGCCAGGTCAATGGCCTCGTGTTCGTCGTCGAACGGGGCGACCGCCACCACCGGGCCGAAGATCTCCTCCTGGAAGATCCGGGCGTCGCGCGGCACGTCCGCGAAGACGGTCGGCCGGAGGTAGTTCCCCTCGGGCAGGTGCTCCGGGCGTCCGCCGCCGGCGACCAGCCGGGCCTCCGTGCGTCCGGTCTCGACGTAGTCCAGCACCCGCCGGTAGTGCTCGGGGTGCACCAGCGCGCCGACCTCGGTCGCCGGGTCGCCCGGCAGGCCGACCCTGACCCGCTCGGCCCGCTCGGCCAGCCGGCGGGTGAACTCCTCGTACAGCGGGCGCTCGACAAGGACCCGGGAGCCGGCCGTGCAGCGCTCGCCGTTGAGCGAGAAGACGCCGAACACCACCGAGTCCAGGGCGGCCTCGACGTCCGCGTCGGCGAAGACCACGACCGGGGACTTGCCGCCCAGCTCCATGGAGACGGTCTTCAGCCGGTTCGCCGAGCAGCGCACGATGTGCCGGCCGGTGGCGGTGGAGCCGGTGAACGACAGGATCGGCACGTCCGGGTGGTCGACCAGGGCCTGACCGGCCTCCGGGCCGAGCCCGTGCACGATGTTGACCACGCCGGCCGGCACGCCCGCCTCGGTGAGGATCTGCGGCCAGAGGCTGGCGGACAGCGGGGTCCACTCGGCGGGCTTGAGCACCAGGGTGCAGCCGGAGGCGATGGCCGGTGCCAGCTTCCAGCTCTCCAGCATGAACGGGGTGTTCCACGGGGTGATCAGTCCGGCCACGCCGACCGGCGTGCGCACCACGTAGTTCAGCTGCTGGCTCCCGACCCGGAACGCCTCCTCGCCGAGGGCGACGACGACGTCGGCGAAGTAGCGGAAGTTCTCGGCGGCGCGCCGGGCCTGGCCGCGCGCCTGGGTGATCGGCAGGCCGGTGTCGAAGGACTCGAACGCGGCCAGCTCCTCCTCGCGGGCCTCGACGGCGTCGGCGATCCGGTTGAGCACGGTGGCCCGCTCGCGGTTGCCGAGTGCGGCCCACGCGGGGAAGGCGGCCCTGGCCGCCGCGACGGCGCGCTCGACGTCGGCCGCGCTACCCGCCGCGAGGGTGGCGTAGGGGGTGTTGGAGACCGGGTCGGCGACGTCGAGGACGCGGCCGTCGGCGGAGGGGGCGGCCGCTCCGCCGATCCAGTGCAGGATCGCGCCGGGCAGTCCGGCCGGGCGGGCCGGCGCGCCGGCGGGGTGGGCGGCGGCCTCCGGGGTCGCCTGGGTGCTGGTGGTCATCTCGTCTCCTGCTCTCGTGGTGGGCGGGGCCGCCGGCCCCGGGGTCACAGCTGCTGGGTCAGGTCGCCGCCCGCGGCGAGGAGCGCGCGGATCCGCTCCAGGCCGGTGTCGGTCGGGGCGGTGAGCGGCGGACGGACGTGGTCGGAGGCGATCCGCCCCTGCCGGGCCAGGACCCACTTGGCGGGGGCCGGGTTGGTCTCCACGAACAGCAGGTCCACCAGCGGGTGGAGCCGGTAGTGCAACTCGCGGGCGCCGGCGTGGTCGCCCTGCTCCCACAGCTCGTACATCCGGGCCACGGCGGCGGGTGCGAGGTTGGCGACGGCGCTGATGAACCCGGCCCCGCCGAGCGCCATCAGGGGCAGACAGAGCAGCTCGATGCCGGACCAGACGAGCAGTTCGGGGCCGCAGGCGTGCAGGACGCGCGAGAAGTGCTCGAAGTCCTTGGTGGTCTCCTTGACGCCGACGACGTTGTCGAAGTCGGTGAACAGCCGGCGCACCGTCTCCGGCTCGATGTCCACGGCGGTGCGCGAGGGCACGTTGTAGATCACCAGCGGCAGGTCGGGGAACTCCCGGGCCACCGTGGCGTACCACCGGTAGAGCGCCTCCTGGGTGGGCCGCGCGTAGTACGGGGTGATCACCAGCGCGGCGTCGGCGCCGAGTTCGGCCGCGGCGGCGGTGAGTTCGAGGGTCTCGTCGAGCTTGGCGGAGCCGGTCCCGGGCAGGAACGGCACCCGGTCGGCGATCTCGTCGGCGGCGGTGCGCATCGCGGCGATCCGCTCCGCGACGCTCTGCGCGCTCGGCTCGCCGGTGGAGCCGCCCAGCGAGATGCCGTGCGAGCCGGAGTCGAGCTGCCAGCGGACGAGGGCGCGCAGCGAGTCGTGGTCCACGGCGCCGGCGTCGGTGAAGGGGGTGACCACGGGGGCGAGGGAGCCGCGGATCACGGACGGGTCGCTTCGGAACTTCATCGGTTCTCCGTCGGGAGTGGGGGGAGGAGAGGGGGAGAGGGGCGGGGAAGTGCGGGCGGGGAAGTGCGGGAGGGAGCGGGGGTCAGTCGCCCTGCGGCCGGTTCTCGCGCAGGTAGAGCGCGCGCCAGTGCTCGTCCATCGGGTAGAGCCCCTTGATGCCGGCGCCCCGGTCCACCTGCCGCAGGATGAAGCGCTCCTCGTCCTCCTGCGTGACGGCGGCCCGGGCGACCTCGGCGGCCAGTGCGGGCGGGATGACCACGACCCCCTCGGCGTCGCCGACCAGCACGTCGCCGGGCATGACGAGCACCCCGCCGCAGGCGACCGGCACCTGCGAGTCCATCGGGACGTGCCGGCGGCCCAGCACGGCGGCGTGCGCGACGGCGTAGTAGGAGGGCAGGTCGAGCTCGGCGAAGGCCGGGCTGTCGCGCAGCCCGCCGTCGGTGACCACCCCGGCCGCGCCGCGGCGCAGCGCGCGCAGCGCGAGGATGTCGCCGAGGGTGCCGGAGCCGTGCTCGCCGCGGGCCTCGATGACCAGCACCTCGCCGGGCAGGATCTCCTCGACGGTGCTCTTCTGGGCGTTCATCCCGCCGCCGCGCTCGGCGAACACGTCCTCGCGCAGCGGCAGGTAGCGCAGGGTGCGGGCGACGCCGACCATCCGCAGGTCGGGGCGGGCCGGGCGGACGCCCTCGATGAAGTGGTGGTCGATGCCGCGTGCGCGCAGCTGGCTGGAGAGGGTGGCGGTGGAGACGGTGCGCAGCGCGGCGGCGGTCTCCTCGTCGAGGCCGGCCGGGCCCGCGGGGGCGGCGGCGCGTCCGGCCGCCGACGGCGGGTGGCCGGCGTCGTGCGCGGATCCGTAGGCCGCCTGCCGGGCGGCCTCGGTCGCCCGCGGCAGCGCGCCGTACTCGGTGACGCCGGGTTCCTCGGCGACGATCTCGTTGCGCAGCCGGCCGCTCTCCTCCAGCTCGACCTCCACCACGTCGCCGGGGCGGACGACGGTGGAGCCGGCCGGCGTGCCGATCAGCAGGACGTCGCCCGGCTCCAGGGTGGTCGAGCGGGACAGGTCGGCGATCAGCAGGTCGACGGGGAAGAGGAGTTCCTCGGTGGAGGCGTCCTGGACGAGCAGGCCGTTGACCCAGGTGCGCAGCCGCAGCCGGGCCGGATCGACGTCGGTGAGCAGGGCGGGGCCGACCGGGGTGTAGCCGTCGCGACCCTTGGCCCGCAGGTTGGCGCCGAGGTCGGCGTGCTTGAGGTCGTAGACGCCGAAGTCGTTGGCGGCGGCGTAGCCGGCCACGTGCTCCAGGGCGTTCTCCCGGGAGACCCGGTGGGCGCGGGTGCCGATCACCACGGCGATCTCGCCCTCGAAGGCGAGCAGTTCGCAGCCCGCCGGGCGGACGACGGGCCGTCCGCTCCAGGAGAGCGAGGTGGGGGGCTTGAGGAAGTAGGAGGGGGCGTCCGGTGTCCGGCCGCGTTCAGCCGCGCGGCTGCGGTAGTTGAGGTGGACCGCGATGATCTTTCCCGGCGCCAGCCCTAGGGGGTGCTCCACGTTGCCCTCCTGTAATCGTATACGGCATCATGCACGATAGCGGACGCGATGGGCGCTGACCATGGTTGATCGGATGCGACTTCGTACATGATCCGTGGGCGCAGATCGACCCTGTCGAGGTCATGACCGGGGAGGGTGCGTGCAGTACTATCAAAAATCGTATGCGAAAACTGGGGAGAGGTGCAGGGGCATGAGAGAGATCGACGGCCTGGCGGTGCGGATCATCACGCCGGCGGAGGGCGACGTGCGGACCACCGGAGGGGAGCCGCCCGTCGTCCTGCTGCACGGCTTCGTCTCCGACGGCGTGACCGACTGGATCGCACCGGGCACCGCCGCCGCGCTCGCCGCCACCGGCCGTACCGTCGTGGTGCCGGACCTGCCCGGCCACGGCGCCTCGGCCGACCCGGTCACCGCCGCCGAGATGGGCGCGGGCGCCCTGACGGACCGTCTGCTGGCGGCCCTGGACGCCCTCGGGGTGGGGGAGTTCGACCTCGTGGGCTACTCCCTCGGCGCCCGGCTGGCCTGGGAGTTCCCGGCCGTCGCGCCCGGGCGGGTGGGGCGCGTGGTGCTCGGCGGGCTCAGCCCGCGCGAGCCGTTCGCGGCCGTCGACGTCGAGGCGCTGCACCGCGCGGCGGCCGGCGGCGGCGAGCCCGAGGACCCCTTCACCGGCATGGTCGCCGGCCTGGTCCGCTCGCGCGGCGACCGGGCCCCGGCCCTCGCCCGCTGCGTCGAGGGGCTGCGCAACACCCCTTTCGCGCCGGGCGGTTGGGCCGGCCGGGTCGCGCCGGTCGTGGTCGTCGGCGCGGACGATGTGATGACCCGGGGCATCGAGAGTATCGTTGCTCCCCTTGACGGGGCGGAGCTGGTGACCGTCCCCGGCGATCACCTGGGGGCCGTGGCCGGTGCGGAGTTCCGCCGTGTCGTACTGAAGGCCCTCGCACGGTGACCGCACGGGGCGCGCGGACCGCCGAGCGGTCCGCCACGGGGGCGATGGCCGGTGTGAGGAAGGACGAGGGAACGGCGTTGGGTTCCGCGAAGGACCGATCCACCGGCGGGTCGAAGGCCGAGCAGAGTTACGAGCTGCTCCGCTCACGCATCCTCGACGGCACGTACGGGCCGGGCTACCGGCTGGTCATGAACCAGCTCGCGCAGGAGACCGGGGTGAGCACCATCCCGCTGCGCGAGGCGCTGCGCCGGCTCCAGTCGGACGGCCTGGTCGAGGTGGTGCGCAACATCGGGGCCCGGGTCGCGGTCTTCGAGTCCGTCCAGGTCGAGCACTCGCTGCAGATCCTGGCCCGGCTGGAGGGGTACGCGACGGCCATCTGCGCGCCGCTGCTGACGCCGGACCAGATCGCCGCCTCGCGCGAGATCAACGCCCGGATGGTGGCCGCGCTGGACGAGTTCGACCCGGCTGCGTTCACCGCCCTCAACCGCACCTTCCACTTCTCCATCTACCAGCACTGCCCGGACGCGCACCTGCGGTCGCTGCTGGAGGCCGAGTGGGCCAGGCTGGACCACATGCGGCGCTCCACCTTCACCTACGTCCCGGGCCGGGCCCGGCGCTCGGTGGTGGAGCACGAGCACATCCTCGACCTGATCGAGCGGGGCGCCGACATGGCGGAGATCGAGCGCGTGGCCTGTGCCCACAAGGCGGCCACCGCCGACGCGCTGCACCAGGCGAAGCCGTCGGGCTGAGCCGGACCCGGCGTCCGGACCCGGGTCCGGACGCCGAGTGGGGCGCCGAGTGGGGCGCCGAGCCCGCAGCAGGGGCGGCACGCGGAAGGGGCGGGAGTCCGAGGACTCCCGCCCCTTCCGGGTTCTGCGGGGGGTCACACCAGCAGCTGGCCGCCGTCCACCTGCACCACGGCGCCGGTGATGTGCCGGGCCTGTCCGGAGGCCAGGAACAGCACCAGGGGCGTCAGGTCGGACGTCTCGGCGATCCGGCCGAGCGGGATGCGCGTCTCCCAGAGACCGCGCGCCGTCTCGTCCTCCATCAGCGGCGCCGTCATCGGCGTGTGCACCGGCCCGGGGGCGACGCCGTTGACCCGGATGCCGTGCCCGGCGAGTTCGAGGGCCGCGGTCCGGGTGAGGGCGTCCACCCCGGCCTTGGTGGCCTCGTAGTGGCCGAGCCCCGGGGTCGGCTGGCGGGCCCCGATCGAGCTGATGTTGACGATCGCCCCGCCCCGGCCGGTGTCGGCCATCTGCCGGCCGACCACCTGGGTCACCGTGAAGGTGCCACGCAGGTTGACGGAGACGACCAGGTCGAAGATCTCGGCGGGCAGGTCGAGCAGCGGACCGCCGCCGCCGGCCAGGCCCGCGTTGTTGACCAGGACCTCGACCGGGCCGAACCGAGCGGTGGCCTCGGCCAGGGCGGCGGTCACGCTCTCCCGGTCGGTGACGTCCATGGTGACGGCGAGCGCACCGGCGCCGATCCCCTCCGCCACCGTGTCGGCCGCCGCACGGTTCAGGTCGGCGACCACCACCCGGTCGCCGGCCGCCGCGAACGCCTCGGCGACCGCGCGGCCGATGCCGCTGCCCGCCCCGGTGACCAGGACGACGCGCCCTTCGGTGCTCATCGTGCCTCCGCGATGAGGATGCGCGGGCTGCCGGGCAGCGCGCGGGTCTCGACGGGCTCCCAGCCGGCCTCGCGCAGCCAGCCGCGGACCTCGTCCTCCGGGTAGACGATCGTGCCGTCGATCACCAGGTACTCGCCGGCGTGCAGGGCGTCGATGCCGCGCTGCTGCTCGTCGGAGTCGAGGAAGAAGTCGAGCAGGACCAGCTTCGCACCCTCGGCCGCCGCCGCGCGCGCCCGGCGGACGATGGCGCGGTTCTGCTCGGCGTCGAAGCGGTGGGCCACGTGCTCCAGCAGCACCAGGTCGAAGCCCCCCGGGACGTCGCCCGTGACGGCGTCGCCCTCGACGATCTCCACCCGGTCGTCCACCCCGGCGCCGGCCAGCACGCCCCGGGCGTGGCCGACCAGCTCGCCGGCCGAGAAGAAGGTGCCCCTGAGGCCGGGGGCGGCCTTGAGGGCCTCGGCCAGGAACGAGCCGGAGAGGCCACCGAGGTCCAGCACCCGCTCGTGCGCGGTGAAGTCGTAGTGCTCGGCGAGCTGGCGGGCGTGCAGCGCGTTGTAGGTCATCACGCCGGCCAGGAAGGTGGTCATCCGGTCGCCGCCGAGGTCCAGCCGGTTGGGCTCGGCGGTCCGGCTGGTCTCGCCGAAGCCCAGCCAGTGGCCGTAGCTGATCTCGTCGAGGAAGGTCAGGAAGGGGCGGAGGTCGATCTCGCCCTCGGCGCCGGTGAGGTAGGCGGCGGTGCTCGCGGAGTTCGCGTAGCGTCCGGCCGTACGCTCCAGCAGTCCGAGGCCGGCCATCGCGTCGGCCAGGATGCGGCTGGTGCGTTCCGGCAGGCCGGTGCGGGCGGCGATCTGCGGGACGTCCTGCGGGCCGTCGGCGAGCGCGGCGAACAGGCCCGCGTCGGCGGCGGCGAAGAGCTGCTTGGCGGCCATGTAGCCGACGGCCACGTCGACGATCGGCGTCGGGTCCGCGGAACGGGGGGATTCCGGACGAAGGGACATATCGCGTCCTCCTTGACGGTCAAAGAATATGCCGGATGCTATACGATCGTCTTCCCGGCGGCCAGAGCCGGACTACTCGGATCCCAGGAGGTTGACGTGGAGCTCTCGCAGGCTGACTCCCCCCACGGCGGTGCGGGCGCGCCGGACGGTGCGTCCGCGACGGACCGCGTGCCCCGGCGCAGGCTCGGCGCCGACGGCCCGGAGGTGCCGGTGTTCGGCCTCGGCTCGTGGAACACCTGGGACCGGATGACCACCGACGAGGCCGCCGAGCTGGTCTCCCGCGCCGTCGCGCGCGGGGTCGACCTGTTCGACGTCGCCCACTACAACTTCGGGCCGCACGCGGAGAACGCGGTCACCGACATCATCTTCGGCGAGGCGGTCCGCACCGCCGGTCTGGCCCGCGAGGACTACCTGCTCTGCGGGAAGCTCTGGCTCTGGGACTACCCGAAGGCGTCGTTCGCGGAGCAGCTGGACGTCTCGCTGGCCCGGGTCGGCACCGACCGCGCCGACTTCGTGGTGGCCGGCGACCACCTCGGCGAGCTGGACGTCCACTCCGTGGTCACCGACGTCGCCGAGCTGGTGCGGGCCGGGCGGTTCACCGCCTGGGGCGTCAACAACTGGTCCGCCGACGACCTGTGGGCCGCCCGCCGGTTCGCGCTCGCCGAGGGCATGGTCCCGCCGTCGTTCGCCCAGCTCAAGTACAGCCTGGCCCGCCGCTCGGTGCCCGAGGGGGAGCCCTACGGCCGGCTCTTCGACGAGGCCGGGCTCGGCCTCCAGGCCTCCGACGTCTTCGAGGGCGGCATCCTGGCCGGCAAGCTGCACCCGCAGCGCAAGATCGGCGCCGACCCGGGCGGCATCCGCGAGCGGATCCGGGAGTCCTACCCGGAGGTGCTGCGGGTCGCGGAACGCTTCGGCGCCACGCCGGCCCAGCTGGCCGTCGCCTTCACGCTCACCCACCGGGCGGCCGCCAGCGTGCTGTTCGGCGCCAGCAGCATCGAGCAGTTCGAGACCAACCTCGGCGCGCTGGACCTGCTGGAGCGCCACGGCGGCGAGCTGCGCGAGGCGGTCGCCGGTCTCTGGCTGGACCGCGACGTCGTCCACCCCGCCGCCTCCTGGGGTACCGACGCCCCGGCCCGCTGACGCCCGTCCGGCAGGGCCCGGCGGCTCCGCAGCGGCGACGGGCGCGCCCCGGACCTCCACCGTGCGAGGTCCGGGGCGCGCCCGTCGGGTCCGTTCCGTCCGTCCTGCCCGTCCTGCCCGTCGCGTCCGCCGGGCCGCGGCGGTCACCGCTCCGGGCTCAGACCTCGTGCACCACCCGGCCGTCGACCACGGTCATCGCCACCGGGACCTCGGGCAGCGCACCCGGGTCGACGTCCCGCAGGTCCGCGCCGAGCAGGCACAGGTCGGCGACCTTCCCGGCCTCCAGGGTGCCCTTCCAGCGCTCGGCGCCGTCCTGCCGGGCCGGCGCCACGGTGTAGGCGTACAGCGCCTCGTCGAGGGCGAGCCGCTGCCCGCGGCCTCCCGCGGTGCCGTCGGCCCCGGCCCGGGTGGCCGCCGCCGCCACGCCGGCCCGCCAGTCCGGAGCGAGCACCGGAGCGTCCGAGCTGAGGCAGAGCGGGACACCGGCGGTCAGCGCGTCGCGCACCGGCCAGGCGTGGGCGAGGGCGTCCGGGCCGAGGGCCCCGGCGAGCATCGGGGCGGTCGCGGCGGCGATGCCCGGCTGGGTGTTCAGCCCGACCCCGGCGGCGGCCATCGCGGCGAGCGTCGCCGGGTGGACGACGTCGCCGTGGATGAGGTAGTGGCGGCCGTCCCGGCCGTCCGTCGCGCGGGCCTCGGCGAAGGCCCCGGTGACCACCCGGGTGGTTCGGCTGCCGGTGGCGTGCACCCCGATCTGGTGACCGGCCGCGTGCGCGGCGCGGATCATCGAGCGCAGGTTCACCTCGCGCTCGCCGGCGTCGGCGCCGTCCACCAGCAGGGCACCGTGGCCGCCGTCGGCGTACGGCTCCTCGCTCCACGCGCTGCCCATCGGCGGGATGCCGTCGGCGAAGATCTTCACCCCGGCGACGCGGAACCAGCCGGGGACCTCGGCCGGCGCCCGGAACCCGGCCAGGCCGCGCAGCAGGTCGGTGGCGCTGCTCGCGCCGTCCAGCAGGCCGAACAGCAGCAGCGCGGTGACCCGGGCGCGCAGCAGGCCCTCGGCGGCCAGCTCGGCGTACTCGTGCAGGACGGCGGAGGAGAAGCAGCCGGTGGGTCCGGCGTCCTCGCCGGGTCCGAGGCCCGGTTCGGTGTAGCTGGTGATGCCGAGCGAGGCGAGCAGGTCGCCGGTGCGGAGGATCGCGCGGCGCCGCTCGGCGGGGGTTGTGAGGGCGGCGAGCGCCGGCCCCTCGCCCGCGTGGTCGTGCCCGTCGTGCCCGTGCGCGTCGTGCCCGTCCCCGCCTCCGGGGTGGTCCGGCCCGCCGCCGGTCGGGGCGGCCGCGGCGAGCTGGGCCATCAGGGTGTCCGGCCACATGGTGCCGAGCCACGCCCCGTGCAGGTGCGAGTCGTTGATCCCGGGGATCAGCGAGCGTCCGCGCAGCTCCACCACCCGGGTACCGGGCCCGACGAGCGGCGCGACCTCGGCGTCGGTGCCGGTCCGGAGGATGGTCCCCCCGCTGACCGCGAGCGCCTGGGCGACCGTCCGGGCGCCGTCCATCGTGTGGACACGGCCACCCCTCATGACCAGGTCAGCCGTGGTGATTCCGGTCTGGAGTCCGTTGCGCATCTTCTTGCTCCCAGCTCTGGACACCGTGGATTGTGACTCTTAACGTACATGGAATCAGATACGATTTGCGAGTGCCGGACCCCTACGACGGCACCCGGGCAATCGGAGGTAAACGATGCCCCTGCACCCCGAGGCACAGCTGATCATCGACCGGGCCGGTGCGGCGGAGCAGCCCGCCCAGCCCGTCGAACTCGATGCCCAGACCATGCGCGAACAGTTCCGCACCACCTGGATCATGCCCGAGACGCTCCCGGCCGTCGGTTCGGTGGCCGACACCACCGTGCCGGGCCCGGCGGGCGACATCCCCGTACGGATCTACACCCCCGAGGGCGAGGGCCCCTTCCCGGCCTTCGTCTGGCTGCACGGCGGCGGATGGACCATCGGCTGTCTCGACGAGAACGAGTACTCCTGCCGCGCCGTCTGCGCCGCCTCCGGCGCGGTGGTCGTCTCGGTGGACTACCGGCTCGCGCCGGAACACCCCTACCCGGCCGCCGCGGACGACTGCTACGCCGTCCTCACCTGGCTCCACGAGCACGGCGCCACCATCGGCGTCGACCCCGGGCGGCTCGCCGTCGGCGGCGAGAGCGCGGGCGGCAACCTCGCCGCCGTCACCGGTCTGCGCGCCCGCGACCTCGGCGGCCCCCGGATCTCCCTCCAGGTCCTGATCTCCCCGGTGGTCGCCCACCCCGACGAGGGCCGGCTCTCCTACCGCGACTTCGCCGACGGCTACTTCCTGTCCAAGGACAGCATGGACTGGTTCTTCACCCAGTACCCGCGCGACGAGGCGGACCTCGCCGACCCGTACCTGCTCCCGCTGCGCGCCCGCGACCTCTCCGGACTGCCCCGCGCACTCGTCCTGGAGGCCGAGTACGACGTGCTCCGCGACGAGGGCGAGGAGTACGCCCGGGCGCTCGCCGCGGCCGGGGTCGAGACCTCCCTGGTCCGGTTCGACGGCCTCATCCACGGCTTCTTCGGCCTGCTCGCCACCGACCTCACCGACGCCGCCCGGGCCCACGCCCTGGTCGCCGACGCCATCCGCTCCGCCTGCGGCGGAGCCGCGTGATGACGCCCGCGCTCGCACTGCGCGACGTCAGCATCAGCCGGGCCGAGGCCCCGGTCGTCCACGGGGTCAGCCTGGACGTCGCCCCCGCCTCGGTGACCGTCCTGCTCGGGGCCAACGGCGCCGGGAAGACCACCCTGATGGACGGCATCGCCGGCCTGGTCCGCTGCACCTCCGGCACCGTCACCCTCGACGGCAAACCCCTCGACAAACTCTCCACCTACCGCCGCGCCACCTCCGGCCTGGCCTACGTGGAGCAGTCCCGCAGCGTCTTCCGCACCCTGACGGTCGAGCAGAACCTGCTGGTCGCCCAGCGGCAGGGCGCCGACCTCGACACGGCGTACCGGCTCTTCCCCGAGCTGGACAAGCGGCGCGGCCTGCAGGCCGGCCACCTCTCCGGCGGCGAGCAGCAGATGCTCGTCCTCGGGCGGGCCCTGGTCGCCGGGCCGAAGACGATCCTGATCGACGAGATGTCCTCCGGCCTCGCGCCGGTGGTCGTCCACCGCCTGATGAAGGCCGTCGCCGACCTGGTGGACCTCGGCATCGCGGTGCTGCTCATCGAGCAGTTCGCCCATCTCGCGCTGGAGATCGGCAGCCGCGCGTACGTGCTCAGCAAGGGCCGGCTGGCCTTCGACGGCCCGTGCGCCGAGCTTCGCGGCGACGCGGAGCGCCTGCACGACTTCTACTTCGGCGCGACCCCGGCGCCCGCCGCCGCGGCGGCGGGCGCCCACAGCCCGGGCAGCGCCCCGGCGGAAAGCGAGGGAGCATGAGCCTCACCGAGAGACTGGCCACCGACCGCCGGGCGCTCGTCACCGGCCTCGGCGCCGCCGTCGCCGCCTGCGTCCTGGTGCCGGCCCTGCTGCCGCCCTACTGGGTGTACCTGGCGATCACCGCCGTGGTCAGCGCCGTCATCATGCAGAGCTACGGCGTCATCGTCGGCCGGGTCGGCGTGATGTCGCTCTGCCAGATGTCCTTCGCCTCGATCGGCGCCTGGGTGGTGCTGCGGCTCAACGTCGCGCAGGCCCCCGGCGGGTTCCTGGTCTGGCTGGTGCTCGGCGGTCTGGCCGCCGTCCCGGTCGGGGTCGCCATCGGGCTCCCGGCGCTGCGGATCCGGGGCGTCAACCTGGCCGTGGTGACCTTCGGCTTCGCGGTCTCGGCCGACATCGTGCTGAACGCCAACCAGTTCCCCGGCATGTCCGAGCTCAAGACCCTGGAGCGGCCCGCCCTGTTCGAGGACGACGGCGGCTACTTCGTCCTGGTCGTGATCGTCTTCACCGTGCTGGCCCTCGGGCTCGCCCTGCTGAACCGCACCCGGCTCGGGATGTCCTGGGCCGAGCTGCGGCACTCCGAGCGGGCCGCCGCCGCGCACGGCGTCTCGGTCGCCCGCGCCAAGCTGGCCGCGTTCGCGATCAGCGCCTTCGTCGCGGGTGTCGGCGGCGGTCTGATGGCCGGACAGTTCGGCCTGGTCGTGCCCGGCAACTTCGCCATGATGCAGTCGCTCGCACTGTTCGCGGTCGCCGTCCTGATCGGCCCGCACAACCCCGAGGGCGCCGTGATGGGCGGGGTCTTCGGCGCGGTGATGGCCACCGTGCTGGAGAAGCTGGACCTGCCGCAGGACCTCGGCGGCATGCTGTTCGGGGTCGGCGCCGTCCTGGCCCTGCGCAGCGGGGTCAGCCAGACCGACTTCACCCGGGCCCGCAAGCGCGAACGCGCGGCGCGGAGGTTCCTGGAGACCCACGAGGCCCGGCCGGCCGCCGGGCTCCCGGCCGCCGAGGACCTGCCGGGACCGCCCGCCGCATCCGCTCCCGTGGAATCCGCTCCCGCCGCGGCCGGCGGCGAACCGGCCCTGACCGTACGGGGGTTGACCGTCCGCTACGGGTCGGTGACCGCGCTGGAGGGCGTCGACCTGACCGTCCCGCGGGGCGCCGTGGTCGGACTCATCGGCCCCAACGGCGCCGGCAAGTCCACCTTCATCGCCGCCGTCACCGGCTTCGTCGGGGGCTACGAGGGGAGCGTGGCGCTCGTCGGATCCCCGATCGACCGGCTCAGCCCCAGCGCCCGCGCCACCCGCGGCCTGCGCCGCACCTTCCAGACCACCACCATCGCCCCGGAACTCACCCAGTACGAGTACCTCACCATCGGCGCCGGGCGCCGGCTCGCCACGGAGGAGGCCGACGAACTGCTCGCGTTCTTCGGCTGCCCGCCCGGCCGGCTGCCGGTCTCGATGGTCGACGCGGGTGCCCGCCGCCTGCTGGACGTCGCCGCCGCCGTCGCCGCCCGGCCCGCCGTCGCCCTGCTCGACGAGCCCGCCGCCGGTCAGTCCGCCGCCGAGTCGCTCGCCCTCGGCCGCCGGCTGGCGCAGGTCCCGGCCCGGTTCGGCGTCTCCGTCCTGCTCGTCGAGCACGACATGGACCTCGTCCAGGCCGCCTGCTCCGAGGTCACCGTCCTCGACTTCGGCCACGTCATCGCCACCGGCCCGACCGGCGAGGTGCTCGCCGACCCGACCGTGATGGCCGCTTACCTCGGCACCGCGGACGTCCCGGTCGGCTGACCACGGCCCGCCGCCCGCCGCCCGCCGCCTGCCGCCTGCCGCCCGCCGCCCGCCGCTCCACCGGCCCGGCCCGTACCACCCCCGCACCCCCCGCGACACCCACCCCCACCCTCGTGCGGAACCGCGCAACCCCGTTCCGGCGCGCCCCCACAGACGGAAATGAGTGCACCAATGAAGCATGCACGGCTGACCGCCGCCCTCGCCGCCGCCACCGCACTGGCCCTCGGCGCCACCGCCTGTGACAGCGGATCCGGCTCGGACACCGGCCCGATCAAGGTCGGTGCGATCAACGGGATCACCGGACTCTTCCAGACCCCCGAGGTCCCGCAGGCGGTCAAGGCCGTCTTCGACGAGGTCAACGCCGCCGGCGGCATCAACGGCCGCAAGCTGGAACTGCTCAGCATGGACGACGCGATGAACCCGCAGCGCGCCACCGAGGCCGCCGTCGACCTCGTCAAGTCCAAGAACGTCGTCGCCCTGGTCGGCTCCTCCAGCGCCGTCGACTGCGGCCTCAACCGCGCGGCCTACAGCAAGGCCCAGGTCGTCTCGATCCCCGCCGTCGGCGTCGACCCCGCCTGCTTCACCAGCCCCAACATCGCGCCGGTCAACCCCGGTCCGTTCAACCTGCTGACCGCCAACCTCTACTACGCCTCCGAGGTGCTCAAGCGGGACAAGGTCTGCCTCGACTACACCGTGCTGCCCGGCAGCGGCGGCGGCATCGAGGACGCGATCAAGAAGTGGACCGAGCTCACCGGCAAGCAGCTCGCCCACAAGGAGCTCGCCATCGCCGAGGGCGACCCGACCAAGTACCTCGTCGCCGACAAGGGCGCCGGCTGCCAGGCCGTCCTCTACAACGGCATCGTCGGCCCCTACTTCGCCCAGGCCAGGACCCAGGGCATGGACGACGTCGACTTCATCGTCGGCGCCAACACCTACACCGACGCCAACGCGCAGGCGATCCCGGCCGGCCTCAAGGTCTACGCCGGCACCGAGTGGCAGCCCTACACCGACACCACCCTGCCGGGCAACGAGCGCTGGTCCCAGCTGGTCGACAAGAACAAGATCCAGAAGACCGCCTTCAGCCAGGGCGGCGTGATGGCCGCCGACGTCTTCGTCCAGGTCCTCAAGGGCATCTCCGGACCGATCACCCGCGAGTCCGTCACCAAGGCCTTCAAGTCCATGAAGCCGATCGACTACCCGATGGTCGGCACCCCCTGGGTCTTCGGCGAGGGCGACACCCACAACCCCGTCCAGGGCAGCCGCTTCGTCCAGGCCGTCAACGGCAGCTGGCAGGTGCTCCCCGAGGGCTTCGTCGTCCCCGGCAAGAAGTGACCCCGGCCGGCCCTGACCCGGCCGCAGCCCGCCGTCCCCCCACCCCGGACCGTGCGCCGCGCCCCGGCGCACGACCGGACCCCAGGACCCCAGGAGGTGTCCCATGCTCAACTCCACGCTCGCGGGCCTGACCGGTGGCGGCGTCTACGCCCTCCTCGGCCTGTGCGTCGTGCTGACCTACCGGCTCGTCGCCACGGTCAACTTCGCGATGGCCGCCGTCGGCGCGATCGGCGCCTTCGTCATGGTCGGCCTGACCGACGGGGGAGTGAGCCCCTGGCTCGCCCTGCCGGTCGGCGTGCTGGCCGGGGCGGCGCTGTCCGCCCTGCTCGGTACCGTCCTGGTGCGCTGGTTCGCCGATCACTCGCAGAACACCAAGGCGGCCGTCACCGTCGCCGTCTACGTCGCCGTGATGGCCGTCGGCCTGCGGCTGTTCGGCTCCACCACCACCGGCGCGCACAGCTTCCCCAGCCCCTTCGAGAAGCCCGTGCTCACCCTCGGCGGCGTCGTGATCCCGCAGTCGGTGCTGGTCACCATCGCCTTCGCCGCGGTCATCACCGTCGGCGTCGGCCTGCTGCTCGGCCGTACCCGGCTCGGCCTGCGCCTCCAGGCGCTCTCCGAGCGGCCCGCCACCGCGGAGGTCGTCGGCATCCCGGTGGCCCGCCTCGCCGTCGCCGTCTGGGCCGCGATCGGCGCCGTCACCACGCTGGTCGTGGTGCTCGCCGCACCGCGCCTCGGCGGGGACTTCTCCACCCTCGGCAAGCTCATCAACACCGCGCTGGCGGTCGCCATGCTCGGCGCCTTCCGCAGCCTGCCGCTCACCCTTCTCGGCGGCCTCGTCCTGGGCTGCCTGGAGGGCTTCTCCGCCTCCGTCGAGGCGATCCAGAAGTACCAGGGCGTGGTGCCCTTCCTGGTGATCGTGGTGCTGCTCTGGTGGCGCAGCCGCAACGAGGTCTGGGACACCGCGCACAGCCGATGACCGGTCCGGGCACCAGCCCGGACCCCGGACCGGGGGAACGAAGGAGAGACCGACCATGACCCGAGTGACCAGCACCAGGGCCGCCGTGCTGCGCACCCACGGCAAGCCGCTGGAGATCGAGGAACTCCCGCTGCCCGAGCGGATCGAACCGGGCGCCGCCCTCGTGCGGATCGACTGCGCCACCCTCTGCGCGACCGACGTCCACCTGTGGAGCGGGGCGATGTCGATGCCCGGCATGCTGCCCCTGGTCCTCGGCCACGAGATGGTCGGCACCGTCGTCGCCGTCGGCGAGGGCACCGTCGACGCGCTGGGCCGCCCGGTCGCGGTCGGCCGGCGGATCGGCTGGTCGGAGTCCACCTGCGGGTACTGCCACGGCTGCACCGTGCTGCGCACCCCGGTGGCCTGCGAGGACCGCGGCTACGGCTTCCGCCAGCGTGCCGACCGGTACCCGTACGCCACCGCCGGGCTCGCCGAGTACAACTACGTCGTCCCGCAGGCGCAGAAGTACCTGCTGCCCGACGAGGTCGAGTCCACCTGGGCCGCCGCGGCCGGCTGCGCCGTCAAGACGGTGCTGCACGCCTTCGACCGGGCGGGCGGCACCCGGCCCGGCTCCTCGGTGGTGATCCAGGGCGCCGGCGCGCTCGGCATCGTGGCCACCGCCGTGGCCAAGGCCGGCGGCGCCGGACCGGTGATCACCATCGGCGCCCCGGACAGCCGGCTCGCACTCGCCGAGGAGTTCGGCGCCGATCTGACCCTCGGTCTGGCCGACGGCCCCGAGGCCCGTCGCGAGGCGGTGCTCGCCGCGACCGGCGGGCGCGGCGCCGACCTGGTGATCGACCTCGCCGGTGCCCCCGGCGTCGGCGCCGAGGCCGTCGACCTCGCCGCCTGGGGCGGCCGGTTCGTGATCGTCGGATCGACCGGTCCGGCTCCGCAGGAGCTGCCGCTGGGCACCGTCATGGGCAAGGAGCTGACCGTGCTCGGCTCGCTCAACGGCGATGTCGGCGACTACCACCGGGCCATCGGGTTCCTGCGCGACTTCCGCTCCCGGTTCGACTGGGACGCGCTGTTCAGCGCCCCGGTCGGGCTGAGCGGCGCCTCCGCGGCCATCGAGGCGATGGCCAGGCTGGAGCAGACCAAGGCCGTCGTCCACCCCTGGCTGCCCTGACCCGACGTCCGGTCCCCGCCCGGCCGCACCACGGCCGGGACGACCGCCCCGTCCACACCCGTCCGCCCGTCCGGGCGGACCCGCCGCGCGGACCGCCGCACCACCGGCGCCCCGCCGCCCGGCCCCCTCGCCGCCCGGCGCCCCGGGACCCCACCCTCCGTGTGTCCCAGCCCGGGGCGCCGGGTGCCCGCCGGCCGTACTCCGACCGGCCACCGCACCCGCCGTACGCCCGCCGACCGCTCCCGAAACCCACGAGGACCACCATGCCCATCGTCCCCCGCCGCAGGCTCGGCACCGCCGGCCCCGAGGTGTCCGCCCTCTCCCTCGGCTCCTGGCACACCTACGACCGGATGGACTTCGGCGACGCCGTCGCCATGGTCCGGCACGCCGTGGACCTCGGCGTCAACCTCTTCGACGTGGCCGTCTACGGCCTGCCCGGCCATCCGCCGGTCTTCACGGACGTGCTGTTCTCCGCGATCGTCCGGGCGGCCGGCCTCGCCCGCGAGGAGTACCTGCTGTCGGTGAAGCTGTGGCTGGAGCCCTACCCCGCGCAGTCGCTGCGCGACCAGCTGGCCAACGCGCTGTTCCGCGCCGGTGCCGAGCACGCCGACGTCGCGGTCCTCGGCGACATCCGCCGCGACGACCTCGACCTGCGCGGCATCGCCGAGGAACTCGCCGCCCTGGAGGCGGAGGGTCTGATCGGCTGCTGGGGCGTCAACAACTGGTCCGCCACCGCGATCCGCACCGTCCGCGACCACGCCCGGGCCGCCGGCTCGCCCGGCCCGCAGCTCGCCCAGCTCAAGTACAGCCCCTGCCGCCGCGCCATCCCGGACGGCGAGCCGTTCGCCGCGCTCTTCACCGAGGGCCTGACGATGCAGGCCTCCGACGTCCTGGAGGGCGGCATCCTCGCCGGCCGGACCAGCCCGTCGCGCGAGATCGGCCGCGACCCGGGCGGTATCCGCGACCGGATCACCGGGGCCGCCCCGGGCCTGGCCGCCGTCGCCGCCGAGCTCGGCGCCACCCCCGCCCAGCTCTGCGTCGCCTTCACCCTCACCCACCCCGCCACCGCCACCGTGCTGTTCGGCGCCAGCCGGATGCGGCAGCTGACCGAGAACGTCGGAGCCCTCGACCTGCTCGACCGGGTCGGCGCCGACCGGCTGCGCGAGCTGGTCGCCCCGTACTGGGCGGACCGCGACGCCGTCGACCCCGAGGGGCCCTGACACCCCGTGGCCCGCCCCGCCCCGACCAGCGTTCCCCGAACCGGCCCGACCCCGGGCCCGCCCCCAGGAGAGACCGTGGACCGGCCCGCCGACCTCGTCCTCGTCGACGGCGACGTACTGACCGCCGACGCGGACTTCACCACCGCCCAGGCCCTGGCCGTCCGTGACGGCCTGATCACCGCCGTCGGCAGCACCGCCGCCGTCCTCGCCCACGCCGGACCCGCCACCCGGGTCGTCGACCTGCGCGGACGCACCGTCCTGCCCGGCATCAACGACTCCCACCTGCACGGCCACGCCTGGGGCCTCAACCGTCCGCCCCTCGCCCTCGACCTCAACTTCCCCGCCGTCCGCTCGATCGCCGACATCGTCGCGGCCGTCGCCGCCGCGGCCCGCGCCACCGCCCCCGGCGAGTGGATCGTCGGCCGCGGCTGGGACGTCGGCTACCTCGCCGAGTGCCGCGACGGCAGCCGGGACCTGCCCGACCGTGCCGACCTCGACGCCGCGGCCCCGGACAACCCGGTCTGCCTGACCGACTTCTCCGACCACATGGCCTGGGTCAACTCGGCGGCCCTGCGTGCCGCCGGCATCGACCGCGGCACCCGGCCCCCGCCGGGCGGCACGATCGACACGGACCCGACCGGCCACCCCACCGGCATCCTGCGGGAGGCCGCCCAGCGCGCCGTCCACGCGCACATCCCCCGGGCCGACGAGCGCCGCCGCCGCGCGGCGATCACCGGAGCCGTCCGCGCCCTGCACGCCCTCGGCACCACCAGCTACACCGAACCCGGCCTCGGCCCCGGCGGCGAGGGCATCATGTCCGGCGCGATGGGCACCGGCGCGCTCCACACCTACCTGGACCTCGCCCGGGCCGGCGAACTGGACGCCCGGGTGGGCGTCCTGCTGCTGCCCTCCCCGATGGGCGGCGGCGTCCGGGACCTGCGGGCCGGCCTCGCCGAGCTGGCCGGCGTGCCGCTGGACGGCATCGACCCGCGCCGGCTCGCCGTCCTCGGCGTCAAGCTGTTCGCGGACGGGGTGCCGCCGAACCGCACCGCCTGGATGCACGAGGCCTACCCCGGGGGCGGCCACGGCGCGCTCTGCGTCCACGGCGCCGCACCGGCGCTGCAGGCCGCCGAACTCACCGCCATGATCGACGCCGTCCACGCGGCCGGCCACCAGATCGGCGTGCACGTCACCGGGGACCGGGCGATCGACACGGTCGTCGACGCCTTCGCCGCCGCCCAGCTCGCCCACCCGCGACCCGACGCCCGGCACTACCTGATCCACGGCGACTTCGCGACCCCGCACAGCCTGGCCGTGCTGGCCGCGCACGGCTACGGCGTCAACATGAACCCGGCGATCAAGTGGACCATCTCCGACCTGATGGACGAGGTGGTCGGCGAGGAACGGTCCGGGCGGATGTGGCCGGTGCGGTCCGCCCTCACGGCGGGCGTCCGGGTCT
The DNA here is from genome assembly GCF_040611255.1 of Kitasatospora sp. NPDC002965. Taxonomy (NCBI): domain Bacteria; kingdom Bacillati; phylum Actinomycetota; class Actinomycetes; order Kitasatosporales; family Streptomycetaceae; genus Kitasatospora; species Kitasatospora sp. NPDC002965. The sequence continues at coordinate 21,262 of NZ_JBEXNT010000069.1, forward strand.
GCGCCAGCTCCGACGCACCGATCACCGAACCGGACTGGCGGCAGGGCGTCGCCTCGATGCTGCTGCGGGAGTCCAAGGCGACCGGCCGGGCGAGCGGCCCGGGGGAGCGGGTCGGCCTGCGCGAGGCCGTCCGCGCCTACACCGCCGAACCCGCCGTCCAGGACTTCGCCGAGCGCTGGAAGGGCACCGTCGAGGTCGGCAAGGTCGCCGACCTGTGCGTGCTCGGCGGGCGCCTCGCCGACACCTCCCCGCACGACCTGCCGGGGCTGCCGGTCGACCTCACCTACTTCGACGGCCGGCTGGTCCACGGCGCCCACTGAGCGTCCGCCCGTGGGGGAGGGACTCCGGGCGCCTCCCCCACGGGCGGCGCGCCGCCGCGTGGGACCGGGCCGAGCGCGGCCCGGATCCCTAGGGTGGTGCGTGTGAACCGCCTACTCCCGTGGCCGCACAGACCCGACCCGGCCGGCGGGCCGCCGGTGCGGACCGACTACGCCGGGGCCCTCTACGGGTCACTCCTCGCCGCCTCCGTGATCGCCTCGGCGAGTGTGGTCGGCGACTTCCCGCGCGTCCAGGCCGTCGTGCTGCTCCTCGTGACCGGCCTGGTCTTCTGGGCCGCCCACGTCTACGCGAACCTCGCCGGCGAACGCCGGGTCGGCCGCCGGCCCGGCTGGGCCGAGGTCCGGCGGGTGGGGCGGCACGAGTGGCCCATCGTGGAGGCCGCCCTGCTGCCCGCGGCGGCCGTCGCCGTGAGCCCCCTCCTGGGGCTGGGGCTGAGCGGCGCGGCGTGGCTCGCGCTGGGGATCGCGGTGGCGCAGCAGGTCGGCTGGGCCTGCGTCGGGGCCGTGCAGGCCGGGGCCACCCGCACGGAGGTGGTGGTCGAGGGCGTGATCAACCTGGTTCTCGGGTTGGTCCTGGTGGCGGCGAAGGCGGCCCTCGGCCACTGAGCGGCGAGGGCCGCACGCACCGTACGCACCCACCCCGTACGCACCCCGTGCGGTCTGGGGAGTTGCCCGCGCGTCGGCCCGGGGTGACCGGCCGTGGCCGGTCAGACGGCGCCGAGGTCGATCGCGTAGACCTTGCGGAGCGTCTCGTGCACCGTCCAGGTGGTCCGGTCGCCCTCCCGCAGGACGGCCACGTCGCCGGGCCCGACCTCCAGGGTGGGCCCGTTCTCGACCTCGACGGTGGCCCGGCCGCTGACCACGACGAACAGCTCGTCGGCCTCGGTGTCGGTGACCACCCCGGGGGTGATCTGCCAGACGCCGCGCAGCCGCCGGCCGTCGGGGGACTCCCAGAGCACCCGGCCGGTGACCTGCGGGTCACCGGAGACGATCTGGTCCGGGTCCAGCGGGTCGGGGAGGAGGTCGACGTCGGCCACGTGCAGGGCGAAGCTGTGGATCATGCCCCGACGCTATCCGGCGGAGCCGGGCGGCGGACCTCGCAACCTGTCCGCTCTTCGGCGGCGTGCCTGACAGGTCGCCAACCGGCCTCCCCTCGGTGCCGCCGGCCGGTCCTCGCGTCCGACCCGCCTCCGGCAAAGCAGGTCAGATCGGCATCAATCGTCCGAAGGATGGGTATCACCGGAGACGGAGCGGTCGCGGAAGCCCGCACCCCGCTCCGGCACCCCGTCGGGGTGCCACCGGGACCGTCGCTTGAAGAAGCCGGGCAGTGGCCCTCGGGAAGACAACCCGCGGCGCGCGGGCGCGATCCGCCTCCCGCGCGGTCCGAGGGATGCCCGCTGCCCTGGAGCCAGTTGTGCCCACCACCCTTCCCGGCGTGCTGCCGACCGCCGCGCCGCCCCGTCCGGCCCACCACCCCGCAGCCGGTCCGACCACCGGCCCGGGGAGCCCGACCCCGCAGGTCCCGTCCGATCCGCCGGTGTCCGAACTACCGCCGCGCCCCACCGAGCAGGAACTGCGCGCGATGGGCAAGACCGAGGCCCGCGAGCTGAGCGACGCCCTCTTCGAGCGCCTCACCGGGCTGGCCCGCGAGAGCCACGCCTACAGCTACGTCCGCGGCACCGTCATCGAGCTCAACATGCCGCTGGTGCGTTTCATCGCGGGCCGCTTCCGTCACCGCCCGGAGGAGATGGACGACATCCTCCAGGTCGGCACCGTCGGCCTGATCAAGGCCGTGGACGGCTTCGACCCGCAGCGCGGCGTCGAGTTCGTCACCTATGCCATCCCCACCATCGCCGGCGAGATCAAGCGGTTCTTCCGCGACACCTCCTGGCCGGTGCGCGTCCCCCGGCGGATGCAGGAGCTGTACCTGAGCGTCGTGCGCGGCTCCGACCGGCTCGAACAGCGGCTGGGCCGTCTGCCGCAGCCCGCGGAGCTCGCCGAGTACCTCCACCTCACCGTCGACGAGGTGATCGAGGGGCTGGTCGCCGGCCGGGTCTACCGACCCGACTCGCTGGACGCGCTGCGGGACAACGACACCGACGAGACCGGCAGCGCCATGCTCGACCGGCTCGGCTCCTGCGACCCCGGCATCGAACTCGCCGACTTCCGCACCGCCGTCCGGCCCCTCCTCGGCCGGCTGCCGGAACGCGAGCGGACCGTGCTCAAGCTGCGGTTCTGGGACGACCGGACCCAGTCCGAGATCGCCGAACGGGTCGGCGTCTCCCAGATGCACGTCTCCCGGCTGCTCTCCGCCACCCTCACCCGCCTGCGCGAGCAACTGGAGGACCGCGACGCCCCGGGCTGGACGGAGGACCCCGCCGGAACGGGCTGACGGGGGCCGTGCCGGGTCCGCGCCCCGGCCGTGCCCGGTGTCCGGGCCACCGCCGACGGCAGCCCGGTCGAACGCGCCCGGCCCCGGCCCCGGCCCCGGCCGCGCGTCGCGCGCATGCCCGAACTCGCCGACACCGCCGAGGTGTTCGCCCTGCGCGCCGCCGCGCCGTCCTGGGCGGGGGAGTCCGCGTGTAGCCGGGCCGGGCGTGGGCAGACGCCGGGCATGAACGCATCGGTCCGGGCTTCGCCGGTCCGGAGCGGTACCGTGCCGGTCCGGCCGCTCCGCGCCGTCCGCGCGGCCCCGCCTCCCGCGCGGCATCATGGTCGGGACGGCACCGTGCCGTCCCGAACGGACCGGGAGCCGATCATGCAGCTGCCTGCCGGGGAAGGACGCGGGCCGGCGGACGACGCGCTGGAGCCGGGGGTGCTGAAGGTCGCGGCGCGCCGTGAGGGGTCCGTGCTGATCGTCGCCCTGGCGGGGGAACTGGACCACACCTCGGCGGACGGTCTGCGGACGGCGCTCGCCGCGCCACCGGAGGGCGGCCTCACCCGGATCGTGGTCGACCTCACCGACCTGCGCTTCTGCGACTCCACCGGACTGAACACCCTCCTGCGGGCCCGCCCGGAGGCGGAGCGGGCCGGGCTGAGGCTGGAACTCGCCGGGCCGCGCGGGGTCGTCGCCCGGCTGTTCGAGATCACCGGGGTGAACTCCGTGCTGCGGATCCACCCCGGGCTCGACGCCGCGCTGGGCGCCGGGGAGCCACCGGACCCGCAGACACCGGACCGGCCCTCCGGTCACGGCTGAGGGGCGCCCTGATGACCGTTCCCGGAGTGGGCCCGCCGTCCCGCCGGGACGAGCTCCGGCGGCTGGCCCTGCGCGGCAGTGACGGTGCGGTCCAGCGCTGCCGGGACTTCAGCCGGCGGGCGCTGCTCGACTGGCGGTGGCTGCCGGCGGACGGGGACGAGCGGCAGCCCGACGAGGAACGGCTCGCCGTCGCGCAGGACGTGCTGCTCATGGTGTCGGAACTCGTCACCAACGCCTGCCTGTACGCCCCGGGCGGCCCCCGCGAACTCCGGCTCCGCTGGGACAGCGTCAGGCTCCGGGTCGAGGTCAGCGACGGCAGCCCGGTGCCGCCGAGGCTGCGCCCGCACGCCGATCCGGGCCGGCCGGGCGGGCACGGGCTGCGGGTGGTGGACCGGCTCGCCCGGGTCTGGGGCTCCCGGCCGGAGGGCGGGGGCAAGCAGGTCTGGCTGGAGGTGCCGTCCCCGCTCCACCGCCTCCGGGGCCTCGACGGCCGGGCGAGCTGACCGGTACGGGCGCCGCGGCGGGCGGGGAGCCCGGTCGGGGCGACCGTACCGGCGGCGGGGCCGGCCGGTCAGTGCCCGAGGGCTCGGGCCAGCTCGCCCTTGTTCATCGTCGAACGGCCCTTGATGCCGCGCTGTCTGGCCTCGTTGTACAGCTGGTCGTAGGTGGGCCCGGCGGCGCCCGTGTGCGAACGCTTCCCGCCCCGGTGCCCGGAGGAGACGTCCTGGGTCGAGCTGCGGCTCGCGGTCCTCGACTCGCCGTGCCGGGCGCGTTCCTTGTTGACCGTGCGGGCGGCGATCTCCTTCGCCCGGTCCTCGCTCTCGCCCCGGTCGAGGACGCTGTCCTTGATGTGCTCGTACTGGCGCTCCCGCTTGGGGCTGGATCCTCGGGGCATGGCGGCCACTCCTCCCACGGTCGTGTCCCTGTCCGGGCGCGTCTACCCGGGCGGCCGTCGGGCGAACCCGCCCGGGCCGGCCCTTCGCCCGACCGCCGGCCCTTCGCCCGACCGCCGGACGCACGCCCGGCCCGCCCGCCACGCCGCGCCGGTCGGTGGCAGAGTGGGAGGTGAGGCGGTGCCGCCGCCTCCACCGGCCGGGCTGCCCGCGGGGCTCCGGCCGCGCAGCCGATCCGGGCGGTGGACGGATGGACGAACAGGCGGCGCCGGGAGCGGTGCCGGTGGGCCGGATCACCCCGGCCGAACAGGGGCCGCGCGGCCCGACCGTGCTGCACGCCGCCGCCGGCGGCGCCGGTCTCGACCTGCGGCGCGCCCACCCCGAGACCGGTCCCGTCCTGATGGACGTGATGATGCCCGGCCTCGACGGCTACGCCACCGTCGCCGCCGTCCGCGCCGAGGAGCGCTTCGCCCGCCCGCCGGTCGTCGCCGTCACCGCCAGGGCGATGCCCGGGGACCGGGACAGGAGCCGCGAGGCCGGGGCCGACGACCACGTCACCGAGCCGGTGGACACCGACCACCTGCCGGCCCGGATGCGGCACCGGCCGGACGCGCCATGACCGGCGATCCCTGGCCCGGCGAGTCCCGGCACGGCGACCCCCGGCACGGCGGGGCCGGGGCCGGCGAGGGCGACTCCGCGTCCGGCAGCGCCCGGCTGCTGGCCGCCGCCGTCCGGCGGCTCCAGGACGACGCGGCCCGGGTGCGCGCGGAGGAGGGGCCCCGGACCCTCGTCGACCTGGCCACCGGCATGCTCGCCGAACGGCTGGCCGTGCCGCCCGGTGAGGCGGCCGTCCGCCTTGCCGGGCTCGCCCGCACGGCGGGGGTACCGGTCGCCACGCTGGCGGCCGACATCGTCGGGCGGCAGGAGGACCGGGACGAGCTGCCGACGCCGTCCGGGCCGGCCGGGCCGTCGGCGCAGCCCGCCCGGAACCCCGCTGCCGAGCGGGCCGCCGAGCCGGTCGCCGCAGCGGTCGCCGCCCGGGCGATCGCCGCCGCACCCGACCTGCCGGCCGCCGTCGACGCCCTGCTCCGGCAGATCGCCGGACCGCTCGGCGCCCACGCCGTCGTGGTCTGGCAGCGGTTGCCCGGCGGGGCCCTCGCACTCGTGGCCCAGGCCGGGCTCCGCGCGGACGAGGCCGGAGCCTGGAGCCGCGTCCCGCCGACGGTCGCCACCCCGGCCCAGCGGGCCGTCTCGGAGGGCGTCGAGTGCTGGCCCGACGACGGGACCGCGGGTACCACGGGCCCCGTCCCGGCCGTGCCGTCGGTCGGTGGTGTCGACGCGCCGCGGCTCGTCCTCCCCCTTGTCGACGACGGTCGGCGGCGGGGAGCGCTCGAAGTGCTCTGGCCCGGCCCCGCACCCGTTCTCACCCCGCCGCAGCACCGCCGGCTCCGCGCCCTCGCCGACCTCTGCAGCACCCTGCTCGGCGATCCGGGCGCCCCGGCCGAACCGGACCGGCAGGCCGACGTGCTCGACGGTCTGCTCACCCCCGCCCTGCTGCTCGAACCCGTCCTCAGGGACGGCCGGGTGGTCGACTTCACCATCCTCCGCACCAGCCCGCCGTTCCGCGACCCGCTCGGCCGCCCCCGCAGCGGGCTGGACGGCGCCTCCCTGCTGGAGGTCTACCCGGTCGCCTGCGCCACCGGCCTGCTCGAACCGCTGCTGCGCGCCCACGCGAGCGGCGAACCCCGGTCCGGCGAGCGTCTCCACGTGGTCTTCCGGAGCGGCGGGACGGACGTGCCCGTCACCGTCCGGCTCGCCGTCGCGCCGTTCGGCCGCCGTCTGCTGGTCACCTGGCAGCCCGCGGCCGACCGGCCCGGCGAGTCCGACCAGGCCGCCGTGCAGCACCAGGCCCAGCGGCTCGCCCGGGTCGCCGGCTTCCAGGAACACCCGGGGACCGGCCGGATCCTCTGGGGCGAAGGCCTGGCCGAGCTGTACGGGCGGTCGCCGCAGGCCCCCGCCGTTCCGCTGGCCGACCTGGCCGGGCACGTCCACCCCGACGACGAGCCCGCCGTCCGGAGGCTCGTGGACGCCGTCGAGCGCCGCCACCGCACCTCCTCCGCCGTGTTCCGGCTGCGCCACCCCGACGGCACCGAGCACTACACCAGGGTCGTCGTCGAGCCGGTCCTGGACGAGGACGGCCGGCTGGACGCCGTCCGCGGGGCGTACCTCGACGTGTCGGCGCAGCACCGGACGGAGATCGCGCTGGGCGCCACCCGGCAGCGGCTCGCCGACAGCGAGCAGGAGACGGTCGAGAGCGAGCAGTTGGCCCTCAGCCTCCAGCAGGCGATCCTGCCCTCCGCGCCGCCGCCGCTCGACACCACGGGCCTGCGGGCCGCCGTCCGCTACCGGCCCGCCGCCAAGCGGGAACGGGTCGGCGGCGACTGGTACGACGTGCTGGTGCTCCCCGACAAGCGGGTGCTGCTGGCCGTCGGCGACGTCGCGGGGCACGGCGTCGGCGCGGCCACCGGCATGGTCGCGCTCCGGCACGCGCTGCGCGGCCTCGCCGTCACGGGTGCCGGGCCGGGCCGGCTGCTGGAGTGGGCCAACACCGTCGCCCTGCGCGAACCGGGACAGGTCACGGCCACGGCCGCCTGCGTGCTGTTCGACCCGGCCGGTGGCGAGGTGCGCTGGGCCCGGGCCGGACACCTGCCGCCGATCCTGCTGGGTCCGTCCGGGGCCGAGGTGCTGCCGCTGCCGCACGGGGTGCTGCTCGGCGCCCTGGAGGAGGCCGTGTACGAGGAGCGGACCGTCCAACTGGTCGCCGGCGACGTCCTGCTGCTCTACACCGACGGCCTCGTCGAGCGCCGGGGCCACCCGACGGAGGAGTCCGTCGACCAGCTGATCCGGGCGGCCGGTCCGCCCGGCCACGACCTGGAGCGGTATCTGGACAGCCTGTTGGAGCTCAGCCCGGCCGACACCGACGACGACACCTGCCTCGTCGCCGTCCGGATCGAGTAGCGCGAGGCCGGCCCGCCGTGGAGGGGCCGGCCGTCTTCGCGCGTTAGCCCCGGGGCGGGGAGGGTAGGCGCGGGTCGACGGGGTGGAGCCGGGGTGAACGGGACCGGAGGACATCGCCATGCTGCTGTTCGGACTTCTGCTGATCGTCGCGACCGGGGCCTTCACGGGCCTGCTGATCGCGGACAACCTGTCCGGCGGGCCGGAGTACCAGGTCACGATTCTGGGGCAGGACCTGGTGACGCTCGACGCCCTGGGGATCTTCCTGGCCGGTCTGGCGCTCGCCCTGCTGTTCTGTCTCGGTCTGGCGCTCGCCACGGCCCGGGTCTTCCGCCGGCGTCGTGGCGCCCGGCACGCCGCCCGGTCCGGGAAGCACCCGGCCGAGGACGTCCGTCAGGACCGGCCGCCCGTCCGCGAGGAGCCTGCGGGCCGTGAGGACTCCGCGATCCGTGCGGACTCCGGCGTCCGTGCGGACCCGGCCGTCCGGGACGTCAGGGGCGAGCCGCCCGCCCGTGGGGACGCACCGCGCTCACGGTCCGTCGACGGGGCGGACGGCCGCGCCGTCGCGGCACCGGGCGAGGAGGCCTCGCACGGCGGCGGACTCCGCCACTTCCCCGGACGCTGACACACGAGTCCGACGCTGACACACGAGTCCGGGGCGCCGGCCGAGCGCCGCAGGTGCCCCGGAGAGGACGACGAACCAGGAGGGATCGACTCTGATGACCTGCAGCCGGCTGTACGACGGGCCCGGCACCGCCGGGCCCGGCACCGCCGAACCAGGCACCCCCGCGTCGAGCACGGCCGACCCCGGCACCGGACCCCCGTGGGAGGCCGGCCGGCTGCCGCTGTCGGCGCACCCCGGCGTGGTCTCCGCGGCGAGGGACTTCACGGCGTACCGGCTGGCGGGCAGAGCCGACCCGGTCGTGGTCGGGGACGCCGTGCTGCTGGTCTCCGAGGTGGTCTCCAACGCCTGCCGCCACGCCGGGACCCCGCACGACCTGCTGCTCGTCCAGGGGCCGGGACGGCTGCGCGCGGAGGTGTCCGACGGCAGTCCGCGCCCGCCGAGGCTCCGCACGACGCACGGTCCGGACGACGTCGGCGGCCTCGGCCTCTTCCTGGTGGACCGGCTCGCCCTGTGCTGGGGCTGGTACCCGCAGGGCCGGGGCAAGGTGGTGTGGTTCGAGTTCCGGCTGCCGGAGCCGTGACGCCCCGCGCCGGTGCTCAGGTGGAGCGGCGGTAGTACGTGACGCCGACGGTGACCGGGCCGCTGTCCGGGCCGGTCGCGAGCGGGCGGACGACGGCGAACTCCCGGCCGCCGGCCGCCCGGACGCAGAAGCTCCGGTCGGGGCGGAGGGTGCTGAAGGGCAGGGCGGACGCGGGCTGGGTCTCGACGCCCTTGACGCAGTCGGCGAGGCCGAGGCCGCCCGCCGGCGCGATGTGGGCGTCGCTGTCCTCCGGGATGTAGAACTCGCCGGCGTGGCGGCCCAGGTACCAGGTGGAGGCCTCCTGCGGCGCGACCTTGCCGGCCCGGAGGTCGAACTCGTAGGTGTGGTCGGGCGAGGTCAGTTCGAGGCCGGAGTAGACCACCGTGTAGCCGGGGACCGCGGTCGGCGACGGCGTGGCGGTCGGCGTCGTCGGCAGGTCGGTGTGGCGGCTGATCTCGCTGCTGACCTGCTGGGGCAACCAGTCGTCGGAGAAGCGGAGTTCGCCGCCGGTGGCGGGGTGGTCGCGCGCGGCCTCGATCAACCGGGCGGTGTCCGGGCGGTCCGCGGGGTCCTTGGCCAGGCAGCGCAGGACCAGCTCGTGCAGCCCGGCGGGCAGCCGGGAGAGGTCGGGCTCCTCGTGCACCGCCCGGTAGAGCGCCGCGGGCTCGGGTCCGTCGCCGAAGGGCGGTGCGCCGCCGCCGACGTAGGCGGCCAGCGCGCCCAGCGCGAAGACGTCGGTGGCCGGGGTCGGGGCGAGCCCGAGGACCTGTTCGGGGGCCATGAAGCCCGGAGAGCCGATGCTCAGGCCGGTGCTGGTGAGCGGGACGGCGTCGGCGGCGCGGGCGATGCCGAAGTCGATGACGCGCGGGCCGTCGGCGGCGAGGAGGACGTTGCCGGGCTTGAGGTCGCGGTGGACGACACCGGCGGCGTGGATCGCCTGCAGGGCCTCGGCGACCCCGGCCAGGAGCAGCAGGACGGTGCGTTCGGGCAGCGGACCGTGGCGGTGCACGACCTGCTGGAGGGAGGGGCCGGGCACGAAGGTGGTGGCCAGCCAGGGTGTGGCGGCGTCGGTGCCGGCGTCGACCACCTGGGCGGTGTAGAGGCCGTGGATGCGCCGGGCGCTCGCGACCTCCTGGGCGAAGCGGTGCCGGAACTCGGGGTCCTCGGCGAGCTCGGGCCGGACGACCTTGAGCGCGACCGGGCGTCCGCCGGGGGTGTACGCGAGATAGACGCGGCCCATGCCGCCCGCGCCCAGCCGCGCGCAGAGGCGGTATCCGCCCACCTCGCGGGGGTCGTCCGGGGACAGCTCCCGGAACGCCGTGGGTGACGGGGCACCGAAGGGTTCTGCGGTCATGCTGGCTCCAGCGGGTCGAGCGGGTGGCGGCGGTGAACCGCACGGATCATACCCCGACTGTAGTTTCAGTCAGGATGGCCCCGGGGTCCGCGATCGGCCGGCCTCCCGGTAAGGTGATCGCTTGTGGCTGACCGTCGAACCCTGATCATGGAAGCGGCCGCGCGGGTCATCGCCCGGCGCGGTGTCCGCGGGCTGCGCGTGGAGGAGCTGGCGGCCGAGGCGGGCGTGTCCACCGCGCTGATCTACTACCACTTCAAGGACCGCGCGGGGATCCTCCGCGCGACGCTGGAGTTCATCAACGACCGCGCCGAGCGGTACACGACGGAGCGCGCGGCGGACGCCCCGCCCCTCGACGCCCGGGGCGAACTGCGGCAGACGTTGCTGCTGGAGCTCCAGGACACCCCCGAGGTGCGCGAGAACAGCACGGCGTGGGGGGAGCTGCGGGCGAGCGCCGTGTTCGATCCCGATCTCCGGGAGGACCTGGCCCGGGCCACGCTGGTGTGGGTCCAGGAGGTCACCGACCTGCTCGGCAGGGTGCACCCGATGAACGGGGCCGCCTCGCTCGCCGCCTCCGCGGAGCGGCTGACCGCGCTGCTGGAGGGGCTGAGCGTGCGCTGGCTCAGCGGGAGCCTGCCGGTGGCGCACGCGCGCGAGCTGATGGTCGGCGCGATCGACGGCGAACTGGAGCGGCTGCGCGGCTGACGCGCGCGGCGTTCCGCCCCGGGCCGGGACGGTCCGGGGCTTCGTCGTCTCCGGACTCCGGTCCGGACTCCGGTGTCGCTGCCCGGGTCGACGCGCAGGCGTGCCCCTCGATTGTTGACTGAAAATTCAGTCAATGCGAGAGTGAAGGGAGCGGCGCCGGGCGACATCCGCCCCGGGCGCCCCGTGCAAGGCCACCGGCCGCGCCGAGCGCGTGCCTGCCGACGGACCGCCCCTGTCGGCGGGCGTCCGGCCACCTGGTGGGCAACACTTGATTCGGAGACCCGCATGAGCGACACCCACGGTGACAGCCGATCCCTGTTCGGCCGACTCTTCGGAGCGCAGGCCCCGCGCGGGTCGGTCCCGGACGCCGGCCGCGCGCAGGAGGCGACGGACACGGGCCTCCCGCAGTGGTGGGTGGACCGCGACGACGTCCCGCACGCCCGCACCTGGATGTCGTGGCCCTCGCGCCGGTCCGTCTGGGGCCGGCAGCTGTCGGGCGCCCAGCAGGACATCGCGCTGATCGCCCGGACGATCGCCCGCTTCGAGCAGGTCGTGCTGTGCGCCCCGGACGGCTACAGCGTCCGGGAGGCGCAGGCCCTGTGTGGTCCCGCCGTCACGGTGATCGACACCGTCCCCACCGACGACCTGTGGATGCGGGACACCGCCCCGGTGTTCCGGCGCGACGGCTACGGGCGGCTCGACGCCGTCGGCCTCAACTTCAACGGCTGGGGGAACAAGCAGACGCACCGTGACGACGCGGAGGTCGCGCAGGGCATCGCCGGCCTGCTCGGGATCCCCTTCTCCCGCGCCGACTTCGTCGGGGAGGGCGGGTCGGTCGAGACGGACGGCGACGGGACCCTCATGGCGACCGAGAGCAGCCTGGTCAACAAGAACCGCAACCGGGGCATGAGCCGGGACGAGATCGAGGAAGCCGTCCTGGAGGTGTACGGCGCGGACCGGATGATCTGGGTCCCGGGCATCAAGGGCAAGGACATCACCGACGACCACATCGACGTCACGTCCCGGTTCGTCCGGCCCGGTGTCGTCATGGTCCAGCTGCCCCCGGCGGACCGCGACGACGTCTGGGCCCGGGACGCCCGGGAACAGTTCGACATCCTCTCCCGGGCCACCGACGCCCGCGGCCGCAGACTCCGGGTGATCCGGGTGGACGGTCCCGACACCGTCCGCTCGCGCGACCCGAAGTTCGTCGACTCCTACCTCAACTTCCACGTCGTCAACGGCGGTGTCGTCGCCACCCGGTTCGGCGATCCGGTGAAGGACGAGGCGGCCCGGCGCACCCTCGCGGAGGCCTTCCCCGGGCGCGAGGTCGTCCAGCTCGACGTCGACCGCCTGATGGCGGGCGGCGGTGGCATCCACTGCTCCACGATGCAGGAACCGCTGCCCCAGGAGCAGTAGACCGCCGCACCCGGTGACCGCACCCGGTGACGCCCCCGCGGTCCGCCCCACCGTTCCGCCGTCCTGAACCCCCGCCCAGCGCCTGACCCAGCCGGAGCCTCCTGTGTCTGACATGTCCTCGTTCTTCTCGTCCGCCCGGTCCGTCCGGTCGGCCCCGTCCCGCCGGACGATGCTGCGCGCCGCGGCCGGCGCCGGCCTGCTCTCCCTGGGCGCGGCGGCCTGCGCGTCGCCGGACGACCCGGAGGAGGCGCTTCCCCCGGGCCCCTCGGAGTCGCCCGCCCCGCCGGCGCCGCCCGCGCCGGGCGGGTCGCAGCCGCCCGCGCCCGGCGGCGGCGCGACCCCCGGTCGCCGGTTCGGCGCCGAGTGGGAGAGCCACACCCGGACCTTCATGTCCTGGCCGGCGTCCACCGGCATCTGGGAGGACCAACTCCCCGAGGTCCGCGCGGACATCGCGCGGCTGGCGCGCGCCGTCGCCGGCTACGAGGCGGTCGTGATGTTCGCCCGCCCCGCGCAGGTGGCCGCGGCGCAGAACGCGTGCGGCAGCGACGTCGAGGTCGTCCCGCTGCCCGTCGACGACCTGTGGGCCCGCGACACCGTGCCGGTGTTCGTCGAGGACGGATCGACGCTGAAGGGGGTCGACTTCAACTTCAACGGCTGGGGCAACAAGCAGAAGGAGCACGCGAACGACTCGGCGCTGGCCGCCGCCGCCCTCGGGAGGTACGGGCTGGAACGGGTCGCCACGCCGCTGGTCGCGGAGGGCGGGTCCTTCGAGACCGACGGGGAGGGCACCCTGATGGTCACCGAGAGCTCGGTGGTCAACCAGCGCCGCAATCCGGGCCGGAGCCGGGACGAGATCGAGGCCGAACTCAAGAAGGCCCTGGGCGTGACCAAGGTGATCTGGTTCGCGGGCGTGCGCGACCAGGACATCACCGACGCCCACGTGGACTGCCTGGTGCGGTTCGCGGCGCCCGGGGTCGTGCTGCTGGACCAGCCGTTCCCCGGTGCGCCCGCCGACGTCTGGTCGCGCTCGGCCACGCAGGCCCGCGAGGTGCTGAAGTCCGCGACCGACGCCCACGGGAGGGCGCTGCGGGTGATCGACCTGCCGCAGCCCGATCCGGACCGGATCACCGGGAAGGGTGACGCCTTCGTCTCCTCGTACATCAACTTCTACGTGGCCAACAAGTCGTTGTTCATGCCGCGCTTCGGGGACGCCAAGGCCGACGACCGGGCGAAGCAGATCCTGCGCGACCACTTCCCCGGCCGCGACATCGTCCAGGTGAAGATCGACGGGATCGCCTCCGGGGGTGGCGGCATCCACTGCTCGACCCACGACCAGCCCGGCAAGCCGGACGGGAGCTGACCCCTTCCCCTGCCGGTCGCCGTAAGGCGACCGGGTGCCCGGTGGACGGGCTGCTCGTCGTCCACCGGGCGCACCTTCGTCGGCCGGTCGGCGGACGGGCCTCTGGAGGTCGTGGTCGCGGAAGTCGACGGCGTACCGGGCGACGGTTGCCGCACGGCGTGACCGAAAAGCGTGACCGAAAAGTCAGTCGACCGCGAGGCGGCGCTCCGGCCGGGCGTCCGCGAGCTCCGCGTCGATCGCCTCGCCGAGCAGTCGGCGGGCGTGGTCGAGGGGGAGGGACCCGCTGAGCCACCGGACGCTCAGCCCCTCCAGCAGGGCCGTGAGGCGCTCCGCGGACGCGGCGTGCGCCGGTGCGATCCCGGTGGGTCGGGCGCGGCCGAGCAGGTCGGCGATCTCGTGCACCCAGGTGTGGGTGGCCCGGGCCAGGTCCTCGCGCAGCCCGGCCTCGAACACCGCGCTCGCCCGCAACTCGCCCCAGGCGGTGCTGTTCTCGCGCACCTCGGCGGTGTCCTGGAGCTCCAGCAGCAGCGCCTGTGCCAGCTCCGCCCCCGGCGTGTCCGCGAGGGTCCCGCGCCCCGGTTCCGCGGCGTAGCGGTCGGCTCTCTCACTGATGAATCCGAGGGTCTCGCGGAGGATCCCGGCCCGGTCGGTGAAGTGGTAGTAGATCAGCGAGGTCGACACCCCGGCCTCGGCCGCGAGGTCCGCGACCCGCAGTCCGCGGACGCCGCGCCGCGCGATGACCCGGGTGGCGGCCTTGACGATCTCTGTTCGACGGTCTGACACAGGTGCTCTCTCTCCTCGCACGCAGGTAGACGTCCCGGGTGCTTGTCCTGATCATATCTTCAGTCGAGCTCGTGGGGGCGTCCTGAGGGAATCTCTCCGGTCGGGCCGTTTTGCGGCGCCTCCACCCGCGACGTCTGGTCGCCGTGAGGCTCGCCCCGAGGTCCTGGGAGCGGCAGGGGCGGAAGGATGGCTCGAAAATCTTGACTGAACTTTCAGTTCGGTCCAGGATGTGGGTCACCCCACACCTCCCGATCCCTCCAGGGAGCCCCATGAACCACCCCGTTTCCCCCCGTCGCAGCGTGCTCAAGTTCGGTGCGGCGGCCCTGCCGCTGGCCGCCCTCGGTGCCGCACTGCCGGTGAGCGCCCGCGCCGCCTCGGCGGCCCCCACCCCCGCAGCGGCCGGACCGCGGCCCGGCGCGGCACTGCGGATGCCGGCGGAGACCGATCCGCACACCCGCACCTTCATGGCCTGGCCCGCGCTGTCGTCGGTCTGGCAGAACCAGCTGTCCGGCGTACGCCGGGACATCGCCGAGCTCGCCCACACGATCTCGCGCTACGAACCGGTCGTGATGCTGGCCCGTCCCGGGCAGGCCGCCGCCGCGCGGTACGCCTGCGGATCGGGCGCCTACCACCCGATCGAGGTCCTGGACATTCCCGTCGACGACCTGTGGATCCGGGACTTCGGACCGACCTTCGTCGTGGCGCCCGGGTCCGTCGCCGGTGTCGACACCAACTTCAACGGCTGGGGCAAGCGCGGCACCTCGTACTACCAGCCGTACGCCAACGACGCCGCAGCGGCGGCCGGCCTGCTGGCCGAGTACGGGATCGACCGCATCCGGGCCCCCTTCGTCGGTGAGGGCGGCTCGCTGGAGACGGACGGCGAGGGCACCCTGCTCGTCACCGTCAGCTCCCTGGTCAACCCCAACCGGAACCCCGGCAGGTCGCAGGCCCAGGTGGAGCAGGGGCTGAAGTCGGCGCTGGGCGTCGAGAAGGTCATCTGGGTCCCGGGCCTCGCCGGCCAGGACATCACCGACTGCCACATCGACTGCCTGGCCCGGTTCACCGCCCCGGGCAAGGTCATCCTGGACCAGCCCGGGCCCGGCACCGACGACCGGTGGGTCGCCGTCTACAACGAGACGAAGCGGCTGCTGCACGCCGCCACCGACGCCCGGGGCCGCCGCCTCCAGGTCACCGAACTGCCCGGGCCGGACCGCCGGGAGATCCGCGGCCGCGGCAAGGACTTCCTGTCCAGCTACACCAACTACTACACGGTCAACGGCGCCGTCATCGCCCCGCAGTTCGGTGACGGCTACGCCGACGGCGTCGCCTACGCGATCCTCCAGGCCGCCTACCCGGACCGCCGGATCGTCCAGACCGCCATCGACGGCATCGCGAGCGGCGGTGGCGGCATCCACTGCTCCACCCAGTCGCAGCCGGCCGTGCCCGACGCCCGCTGAGAGCCACCGCCGCCGCCCCGGCGGGGCACCGCCCGTGCCCCGCCGGGGAACCGCACCCACCGCACCGACGGCACCCACCGCACCGACCGAACGCCCGAACAGAGATGAGTTCCATCGTGAGTTTCCGCATGCCTGCCGAGTGGACCGAGCACGAGCGCTGCCTGATGGCCTGGCCGACCCGCGCCGACCTCTGGGGCGACACCTTCGAGGAGGCCAAGCGCGAGTACGCCGACGTCGCCCGGGCGATCGCCGGGTTCGAGCCGGTGACCATGGTCGCCCGCCCCGGCCAGGGCGAGGAGGCGCGGGTCCTGTGCGGTGACGGCGTCGAGGTGGTGGAACTGCCCATCGACGACTCCTGGTTCCGCGACTCCGGCCCGATCTTCGTGCTCGGCCCCGGGGGCGAGCGCGCCGGCGTGGACTTCCGCTTCAACGCCTGGGGCGGCAAGCACCACCCGTACGACACGGACGACCGGATCGCCGGCGTGCTGCTGGAGCGCCTCGGCGTCGAGCGCATCGACTCCCGGATGATCCTGGAGGGCGGCGCCGTCACCGTGGACGGCGAGGGCACCCTGATCACCACCGAGCAGTGCCTCCTCCACCCCAACCGCAACCCGGGCATGAGCAGGGCGGAGATCGAGGAGGAGTTGAAGGCCAGGCTCGGCGTCACCACGGTGATCTGGCTGCCGTGGGGCGGGCTGCTGGACACCGAGACCGACGGCCACGTGGACGGCGTGTGCGCCTTCGTGGCCCCCGGCAAGGTGGTGGTCCAGCTCCCGAGCGACCCGGAGCACCCCGACTACGCCCGGATGCGCGAGAACCGCGCCGTCCTGGAGGCCGCCGTCGACGCCCGGGGCCGCCGGCTGGAGATCCTCGACCTGCCGCAGGCCGCCTTCGTCGAGGTCGACGGCAAGCGGACCGAGGTCGGCTACCTCAACTTCTACGTCGCCAACGGCGGCGTCGTCGTGCCGGTCGCGGGGGTGCCCGAGCAGGACGAGGGCGCGCTCGCGGTGATCGCGGCGGCGCTGCCCGGCCGCAAGGTCGTCGGCATCCGCTCCCGGGTGATCGCCTACGGCGGCGGCGGGGTCCACTGCATCACCCAGCAGGTGCCGGTGGCCCGCCCCACCGCCTGAGTCCCCACCGCCTGACGCCTGACGCCCGACGCCCGAGGCCCGACGCCTCACGCCCGCCGCCCACCCGCCGGGTGCCCCACCGCCCGGTGCCCGGCGCCGTACCTTCCGCCGTCGGACCGCCCGGCCGGTCCCGCGACCCACCCGCGGGCCCGGCCGGGCCGCCACCCTCCCTCGCCCCGTCACGCACGGAAGAGAGCCACCCTCATGCCAGAGCCCCAGGACGGGTCCCGCACCCGTAGATCCCCCCGCCGCCGGCAGGCCCCCGCGGCGGCCGCCCTGGCCGCCGCGACCTTCGCCGCGTTCACGTTCGCCTCCGGCTGCGCCGGCCCGCCGAAGGACGGGGGCACCGACGGCGAGTCGTACCGGCTGTCCGCCGGCACCCCGGCCGCCGTCGGCGAGCTGGACTCGTTCACCTGGGCCGTCTACGCCGAGCCGCCCACCCTCGACTACGTCTCGGCCTTCGACTACCCGCAGAACACCGTCCTGTCCAACGTCTGCGAGAGCCTCATGCGGTGGACCCCGCAGCTGACCCTCGCGCCGGGGCTGGCCGAGAAGGCGTCCAACCCCGACCCCACCACCTGGGTCTACGACCTGCGGCCCGGCGTGCGCTTCCACGACGGCCGCGTGATGACCGCCGAGGACGTGGTGTACAGCCTCGGCCGCCAGATGAACCCCGACAACGCGGCCGCCTGGGCACAGCAGTTCCAGAACGTCAGCTCCGTCACCGTGACCGGCCCGCTCCAGGTCACCGTCAAACTCACCCAGCCGGACTCGCAGTTCAACCAGTACATGGCCACCGCCGCCGGCGTCGTCGCCTCGAAGGCCGGGATCGAGGCGGCCGGCCGGGACTACGGCACCAGCGGTGGCCTCGCCTGCACCGGGCCGTTCGAGCTCGGCGACTGGAACAAGGGCCAGTCGGTCGAGCTCAGGCGCTTCGACGGCTACTGGGGGCAGAAGGCCAAGTCGGCCAAGGCGGTCTTCCGCTTCCTCACCGACCCCTCGGCGCGGGTCAACGCGATGCTGAGCGGCGAGGCCGACGGCGGCTACCTGATCCCCACCGAGAGCTACGGGCGGCTGCGGGGCAGCGGCTCGGGCACGCTCTACTTCGGCGAGGGCCTGAGCACGGTCAACGTCAACGTCACCACCATGCAGGGCGTGCTCGGCGACCTCCGGGTCCGGCAGGCGCTGTCGCTCGCCCTCGACCGGACGGGTTTCGTCCGCACCGGCCTCGGCGGGGCCGGGCACGTCACCGGCTCGCTGACCAGCCGCGCCGCCTGGGCGGGCGCGCCGGAGGAGGTGCGCAGGGAGGCCTTCGAAGGACTCACCCCGACCGCGCCGGACATCGAGCGGGCCAAGGCGCTGATCAAGGAGGCCGGCGCCACCGGGAAGACCCTGACCGTCGCCACCAGCCCGATCGGTCAGGACGTGTCGGTCCTGGCCACCGCCGTCCAGTCCGCCGGTGCGAAGATCGGCCTCGACGTGCGGCTGAAGACGATCGCGCCCAACGCGTTCACCGCGCTGTTCACCGACCCGCAGGCCCGCGAGGGCGTCGACCTGTTCCCGGAGACGTACTACGACTCCATCACCGACCCGCTCGACCTGCTGGCCAACTTCCGGACCGGCGCCTTCCAGAACTTCGCCTCCTTCAGCGACCCCGCCTACGACGACCTGGTCAAGAAGGCCGTCAACGCCTCCGACCCCGCCGAGCGGTTCGCCATCACCGCGCACCTCCAGCAGATCGCCTCCGACCAGCTGCTCTGGATCCCGGTCGCCGAGTGGCCGACCGCGGTCTTCCTCAACAAGCGGATCACCGGCGCCCCGACCACCATCGCGTACATGTACTACCCGTGGGCCGCCGACGTGGGGGCGGCCCGGTGAGCTTCCTCAGATTCGCCGCCCGCCGGCTGGCCGAGATGGCCGCCACCCTGGTGGGCGCCTCGTTCGTGATCTTCGGCGCGATGTACCTCGCGCCGGGCAGCCCGGCGAGCTTCCTGCTCGCGGGCCGCTCGGCCTCCCCGGAGGCGCTGCGGGCGATCAACGCCCAGTACCACCTGGACGAACCGTTCCTCCTGCAGTACCTGCGGTGGGCCGGTCAGGTCCTCCACGGCGACTTCGGCCGCTCGATCACCTACCGGACCGACGTCTCCCGGCTCCTCGCCGACCGCCTCCCCGCGACCCTGCTGCTGGTGGCGATGGCCCTCGTCCTCGTCGTCGCGCTCGGCCTGCTGCTCGGCTGGATCGGCGCGGTCCGCGGCGGCGCCGCCGACTCCACCATCCTGGTGACCACCACCGTCGCCGTCGGCACCCCCGCCTTCGTCGCCGCCGTCCTGCTGCAGGGCCTGTTCGCCGTGAAGCTGGGCTGGTTCCCCACCGGGGGGACCGGCGACGGTCTCGGCCAGATGCTGTGGCACCTCGCCCTGCCCGCCCTCGCCCTCGCGCTCTACCTGATCGGCATGCTCGCCCGGGTCACCCGCGCCGCGATGCTGGACGTCCTCGGCCACGAGCACGTCACCGTCGCCCGCAGCCGGGGCGTCTCCGAACACCGGGTCGTCCGCCGGCACGTCTTCCGCAACGCCCTGGGCACGCTCCTGACCACCGGCGGGCTCGTCGTCTCCACGCTGCTGGTCTGCACCGTCCTGGTGGAGACCGCGTTCAGCGTCGGCGGCATCGGCCAGCTCCTCGAACTGTCCACCACCACCAAGGACTTCCCCACCGTGCAGGCCATCTCGCTGATCATGGTCGGGCTGTTCATGGCGGTGAACTTGGTCGTCGACCTGCTCCACCCGCTGGTCGACCCCCGGGTCACCCTCGGCGCGCGGGAGGCCGCCCGATGACCGCCGTCCTGACGCGCCGGTCCGGTCTCGGCCGGATCCGGACCGCCCGCGCGCCGCTGCACCGGATCTGCCTCGGCTTCGTCGCCCTGGTCGTCCTGGCCGCGGTCCTCGCCCCGTGGCTCGCCCCCGACGACCCGAACGCCGTCGACCTCGGTGACGCGCTCGCGGGACCCTCCGCCGAGCACCTGCTCGGCGTCGACGCCGCCGGCCGGGACACCCTCGCCCGTCTGGTCACCGGCGCCCGCACCTCCCTGCTCGGACCGCTCGGCGTGGTCGCCTTCTCGACCCTGGCCGGCGTCGCCGTCGGCGTCACCGCGGCCTGGCGGGGCGGCTGGCTGGACTCCGTCCTCTCCCGCAGCACCGAACTGGTCTTCGCCTTCCCGGGCATGCTGCTGGCCATCCTGATCGTCTCCGTGTACGGCGAGGGCCTGCTGGCCCCCGTCGTCGCCCTCGCGATCGCCTACCTGCCCTACGTCAGCCGTCTCACCCGCTCCCTCGTCCTCGCCGAACGCGCCCGCCCCTACGTCGAGGCCTACCAGGTCCAGGGCCATTCCGGCCTGCAGATCTGCCTGCGCCACGTCGTCCCCGGCATCGCGCCGGTCGTCCTGGCGCAGGCCACCATCAACTTCGGCTACGCCCTGATCGACCTGGCCGGGCTCTCCTTCCTCGGGCTCGGCGTCCCCGCGCTGACCCCCGACTGGGGCCGGATGGTCTTCGACGGCCAGTCCGCCGTCCAGCACGGCTACCCGCTGTCGGCGGTCCTGCCCTGCGCCGCGATCGTGCTGACCGTCGTCGCCTTCAACGTCGTCGGCGAACGCTGGGCCGACCAGGTCGCCAGGAGGGACCGATGACCGTCCTCGACATCCGGGCCTACCGCCTGCGCCTGCCGAACACCGCCCGGCCCGTGCTCGCCGGCGTCGACCTCACCGTCGGCGCCCGCGAGACGGTCGCCCTGGTGGGGGAGTCCGGCTCGGGGAAGAGCCTGACCTCCCGCAGCGTGCTCGGCCTGCTCCCCGCCGGAGCCGCCACCGAGGGCACCGTCCGGGTCGGCGGCGACGACGTCCTCACCATGACGCCCGAGCAGTTGCGCCGGCTGCGCACCGGCACCGCCGCGATGATCTTCCAGGACCCCCGGGCCGCCATCAACCCGCTGCGCCGCCTCGGGGACTTCCTCACCGAGAGCGTGCGTCTCAACGGGGGCCTGTCCGCCGAGGCCGCGACCGCGCGGGCCACCGAGATGCTGGACGCCGTCGGCCTCCCCGCGTCGGTCCTGGGCCGGTACCCGGGCCAGGTGTCCGGCGGCATGCTCCAGCGGGTGATGATCGCGGCCGCACTGATGGGCGATCCGGCGCTGATCCTCGCCGACGAGCCCACCACGGCCCTGGACGTCACCTCCCAGGCCGAGGTGGTCGCCCTCCTGGGCGACCTCCAGGAACGCTTCGGCACCGGCCTGCTCTTCGTCACCCACGACCTGGGCCTCGCCGCCGCCATCGGTGACCGCGTCTACGTGATGTACGCCGGGCGGATCGTCGAGACCGGTCCCGCCGAGGCCCTGTTCGCACGGCCGCGCCACCCCTACACGGCCGCGCTGCTCGCCTCGACGCCGCGCCTGGACGGTCCCCGGGGCCGGCTCGCCGCCATCGAGGGCCGGCCGCCCGGCCTGCGCGACGAGCCGGTCGGCTGCCCCTTCGCGCTGCGCTGCCCGCTCGCGACCTCTGAGTGCACCCGGCAGGCGCCCGAACTGCTGCCGGTCGACGGCGAGCCGGGCCGCCGCACCGCCTGCCACCACAGCGACCGGACGGGGGAGGCGACCGCCGATGCGTAGCCCGGACCTCGGGGCCGCGACCCGTTCGAAGGGAGAGCCGCCGATGCGGAGGACCGTGCTGGAGGTGGTCGGGCTGCACCGCGCCTACGGAGGCGTCCGGGCCGTCGACAACGTCTCCTTCACCCTCGCCGAGGGCAGGTCGCTGGGCATCGTCGGCGAGTCCGGCTCCGGCAAGACCACCACCGCCCGGATCGTCGTGGGACTGGAACGGGCGGACACCGGCCGGGTGCTGGTCCACCGCCGGGACCGCACCGAGCGGCGGCGCGGCCGGGTCCACCGGCTCGCACGGGCCCGCGAGGTGCAGATGGTCTTCCAGGACCCGTACCTGTCCCTGGACCCGCGCACCACCGTCGGCGCCGTGCTGCGCGAGACCCTCCGGCTGCACTTCCCCGACGCCGACCACCCCCGCCGGATCGCCGAGCTCCTGGAGCAGGTCGGCCTCGGGGAGCGGGAGGCGGGCGCACTGCCCCGGCAGCTCTCCGGCGGCCAGCGCCAGCGGGTCGCGATCGCCCGGGCACTGGCGGTGGAACCGGCGGTCCTCGTCCTCGACGAGGCGGTGGCGGCCCTCGACGTGTCCGTGCAGGCGCAGATCCTCAACCTGCTCGCCGACATCCGGGAGGCGACCGGCATCGGCTACCTGTTCATCACCCACGACCTCGGGGTCGTCCGGTGCGTCACCGACGACGTCATCGTGATGCGGCACGGGCGGGTCGTCGAGTCCGGTCCGACCGCCGAGGTCCTCGCCAGGCCGAGCCACCCCTACACCCGGCTGCTGCTGGACTCCGTGCCCGGGCCCGGCTGGGACCCGCGGTCCATCGCCGCCGCACGCCGCGCGCTGTCGGACAGCCCGTAGCGGCGGCCCCCGTACCCGGGTCCGGACCGTCGACGCCCCCACGGCGGCGGTCCGGGCCCGTTCCGGTCCTGGCCCGTGCGGCTTCACCCCGCGCCGATTCGCCCGATCGGCGGCGCGCGGGCTCACCGGCACGCCCCCCGGTCACCTCTACTGTCGGATATCGCCCGATTCGGGTGCATGCGGATGAACGAGGGGACCTGCTGTGAGTGAACCTTCCCTGTCCCGCCGGTCGGTGCTCCGCTCGGGGGCGGCCGTCGCCGCGCTCGCGCTGCTGGAGGGCTGCGGCTCCGACGCGGAGCCGGCCGGCGGGACGCAGCCGTCCTCGCCGGGCGCGTCCGCGAGCCCGGCCTCCGGACCCTCCACGGCGGCCCCGGCCTCGTACGCCATGCCGGCCGAGTGGCGCCCCCACACCAGGACGTTCATGGCCTGGCCGGCCCTCGAAGAGGTGTGGGGCGACCAACTGCCGGCCGTCCGCGAGGACATCGCGCACGTCGCGCAGGCCGTCGCCCGCTTCGAGCCGGTGGTGCTGATGGCCCGCCCGGACCAGAGCGCCGCGGCCCGGCAGCTGTGCGGCTCCAGCGTGGAGGTCATCGACCTGCCGGTGGACGACCTGTGGGCCCGCGACACCGGCCCCACCTTCGTCACCGGCCCGGCCGGACTCGCGGGCGTCGACCTCAACTTCAACGGCTGGGGCGGCAAGCAGACCCACACCGAGGACGGCCAGGTCGCCCGCAGGCTGCTCGACCGCTACGAGATCCGCCGCATCCAGGCGCCGATCACCGGTGAGGGCGGCGGGATCGAGGTCGACGGCGAGGGCACCCTGATGGCCACCGAGAGCTCCTGGGTCAACGAGAACCGCAACCCCGGGAAGAGCCGTGACGGGATCGAGGCCGCCTTCAAGGAACTGTTCGGCGTCCGGAAGGTCATCTGGTTCGCCGGGGTGGCCGGACAGGACATCACCGACTGCCACATCGACGCCCTGGCCCGGTTCGCCGAGCCCGGCGTGGTGCTGATCCACCGCCCCGGGCCGGACAGTCCGCCGGACATCTGGTCCCGGGCCTCCGACCAGGCGCTGGAGGTGCTCCGCGGGGCCACCGACGCCATGGGCCGCCCGCTGCGGATCGTGGACCTCACCGAGCCCGACCTCAGCGGCGTCCCGGACCCGGGGAAGGACTTCCTGGCCACCTACCTCAACTACTACGTGGTCAACGGGGCCGTGATCATGCCCCGGTTCGGGGACAGGGCGTCCGACGACCGCGCGGCGGGAATCCTGGCCGACCTCCACCCCGGGCGCGAGGTCGTCCCGGTGAGCATCGACGCCATCGCCGCCGGCGGCGGGGGCATCCACTGCTCCACCCAGCAACAGCCCGAGGCGACGGGCGGCTCCGCCGCTCCGGCGAGCCCGTGACCGTGTGAGCTCGTGATCCCGGGGGGTGTCGGCGGCCGTCAGCGTTCAGCCGCTCCCGTCGCTCCCGTCGCTCCGGCCGCGAGCCCGAGGACGAGCGCCCGCACCACCGGCGCGGGGTCGACGGCCGCGCCGAGCGACTGGAACGCGGCGAGCCCGTCCGTGCCGGCCGCCGCGGCCTCTCCCAGCGGGCGGGGGTCGAACCCGCCGCCCCGCTCGTCGGCCAGCACCCGGAACAGGGCGACGAAGCACTCCCG
Source organism: Kitasatospora sp. NPDC002965 (assembly GCF_040611255.1). Lineage (NCBI taxonomy): Bacteria > Bacillati > Actinomycetota > Actinomycetes > Kitasatosporales > Streptomycetaceae > Kitasatospora > Kitasatospora sp. NPDC002965. Next base: position 45,285 of record NZ_JBEXNT010000069.1, read on the forward strand.
CCACCGCCGGTACTCCGCCTCCAGGCTCTCCCGCACGCGCTCGTCGTTGGCGGCGAACCAGTGCAGCGCCGCATGCACCCGCGACAGGTCGCCGGCCTCCGGCTGCGCCAGCATCGCCACGACGCGCTCGGCCCGGTCGGCGAACGTCCCCGGGCCGGCGACGGCCTCCTCCAGGGGGGTGATCCACTCCGGCCTGATGCTCTCCACCAGCGCCACGATCAGGTCGGTGCGGTTCTGGAAGTGGTAGTGGCACATGCCGTGGGTCACGCCGCCCAGGGCGGCCACGTTGCGCGTGGTGAAGGGCACCGAGCCGTCCCCGGCGAGCAGTTCGCGGGCGGCGGCGAGCAGCCGGGCGCGCGTCTGCTCGCCCTTGGCCGAGGACCGCGGGCGCCTGGTGCCGGGCCCGCCGGCGCCGTCCACGGACTCCCGGGCCGCCGGCTCGGCGGGGCGGGGGTCCTCAGCGTGCTTAGCCATCCGGGCACTCTAGCGAGCGTCCGTCGGCCCGGGTGCGCGGGTGGCGACGCGCCGGCGACTCGGGTGCGGGCGGCGAGTCCGGACCGAGAGTCTCGCGCGCAAAGTATTGACCGAGCGCTTGGTCAGTTTTACCGTCATGGCCATCACGTGGAACGACCGCGGATGAGTAGCAGACGGGAGGCCAGGAGATGCACGGTCAGAACGAACCGCACGTGTCGTCCGGCAGAACGCAGGGCGCGCTGGGGCGGCGGAACTTCCTCGCCGCCGCCGGGCTGGCGGCGGCCGGCACCGCCTGGGCCGCGAGCGGATCGGCGGCCGCGGCCGGCCGGGCCGCTGCGGGGTCCGCCGCCGCAGGACCGGCCGCCGCGACGGCCGGCACCTTCACGGTGCCGATCGACACGGTGGCCCACACCCGGACCTGGATGGCCTGGCCGGACGACCCCGCCATCTGGACCGGCCGCCGCGGTGGCCGCCGCGGCGGGACGACGCCCTCGGTCGCCCAGATCCAGGCGAACATCGCCCTGATCGCGAACACCGTCGCCAAGTACGAGCCCGTGTACCTGTGCGCCAACCCCGCCGCCGCGGCGTCCGCCAGACGGGCGTGCCCGGGCGCCAACGTCACGGTGGTCACCACGGTCCCGGTCAACGACTGCTGGATGCGGGACTCCGGACCGGTCTTCCGCACCGACGGTCTCGGCCGCCTGGACGCGGTCGGCCTCAACTTCAACGGCTGGGGCGGCCACCAGGTCCACGGCAACGACGGCAAGGTCGCCGCCCGGGTCGCCGCCCTCGTCGGGGTGCCGTTCACCGCGGCGGGCCTGGTCGGCGAGGGCGGCGCCGTCGAGACCGACGGCGCGGGCACCCTGATGGCCACCCGGAGCAGCATCCTGGTTGCCGACCGGAACCCGGGCATGACGCAGGCGCAGGCCGAGAACGCGATGAAGGCCGCGTACGGTGCCACCAAGGTCATCTGGTTCGCCGGGGTCGTCGGGCAGGACATCACCGGCGACCACGTCGACGCGACCTCGCGCTTCCTCGCCCCGGGCAAGGGGCTGGTCCAGCAGCCGAACGCCACGGACGACCCGTCGGACGTCTGGACCAAGGACGAGATCAACCAGTACAACGTGCTGTCCGCGTCGACCGACGCACGCGGCGTCCGGATCCAGGCCACCAAGCTCGGTGGACCCGACTACTACCGGATCCGGCAGAGCGACCCGGCGTTCGTCGGCTCCTACGCCAACTACTACGTCTGCAACGGCGCGGTGATCGCCGCCCAGTTCGGGGACTCCCGGGCCGACGCGGCGGCGAAGGCGAAGCTGCAGTCGCTCTTCCCGGGCCGCGTCGTCGAGCAGCTGAACATCGACCACCTCGGTCTCGGTGGCGGCGGCATCCACTGCGTCACCCAGCAGCAGCCGGTTCCGTAGGGCGGGACCGGCGGCCCGGGCGGGACCGGCGGGGCCGCCGGGCAGGCCGCAGGCCCGGGGGAGCGGGGGCTCCTTCCCGGGCCTGCGGCGCACTCCCCTGACCGGTGGCCCGACCGGAAGCCCGGTCGGGCCACCGGTCCGGCCCTGTCGGGCCCGGCCCGGTCAGGCCGCCGAGTACCAGACCTGGGCCGCGGTGCCGTTGCAGGTCCACAGGTTCAGCGGGACGCCCTGCACGGCCGTCGACTGCGGGTCGTCCAGGCACTTGCCGGACACGGGGTTCAGCAGGTAGCCGGTGGGCGACAGCAGCCACTGCTGCGTGGCCGATCCCGAGCACGGCGCCAGCTGGACCGGGCTGCCGGCGGTGCCGGCGCTGCCCGCGTCCAGGCACGCCCCGGTGGAGACGCGCAGGGTGCCGTCCTTGACCAGCTGCCAGTTCTGCGGCGGGGTGGTGCCGGCGCTGCACGTGTGGAGACTGACCGAGCCGGCGTTCTCGACCCCGCCGCTCAGGCAGTAGGAGGTCGCCTTGTTGGTGAAGGCGGTCCACAGCGGCTGCCCGCTGTAGGGGTGGCGCCAGTCCTGTCCGCTCGCACCGCAGGTCCAGAGGATCAGCTGGGTGCCGTTGGTGGTCGAGGCGGCGGGGTCGGCCAGGCAGAGACCGGACTGCGGGTTCTGCAGGCCCTTGGCGTTCTGCCTCCACACCTGGGCGCCGGTGCCGTTGCAGGGGTAGAGCTGGACCGGGGTCCCGTCGGCGGTTCCGCCGCCGGTGACGTCGAGGCACTTGCCGAGGGCCCTGACGGTGCCGTCGTTGCCGACCGTCCAGGTCTGGTTCGGCGTCGTGGCGCAGTCCCAGATGTCGGCGGGCATGCTGAAGGTCTCGGGGCCCGCCGAGTTGTTCCCGGCGTCGAGGCACTTGCCGGGGAGCCCGGACGTCACGTTGCCCGTCGGGAGGCCGACGGCGGGTTGGTAGGAGAAGGAGTTCGTGGCGAGTCCGGCGCCGCCGTTCCAGATCTCGAAGCCCGCCTGGACGGAGCAGAGCTTCCCGTCGGCGGGCACGTAGCCCCGGACCACGGCGTCGTTGGTGATCGCGCGCAGGTTCAGGGCGTAGACCGAGCGGACCGGGCTGGTCGCCAGGTAGCTGATGACCTGCTTGCCGTTGGCGGCGTTCTGGTACTGGTGGACCTGGTACGTCCGGCCGCCGAGGGCGACCTGCTGGGTGGCGGTGCCCAGCGGGACGGGCCCGCCCTGCCGGTCGAGCCAGATCATCAGCTCGTGCGAGGTCGTCGGACCGCACGCCTCGGCCGCGTCCGCGTACCAGAGGTCGTAGGCCGCGTTGTACTGCCCCGGGACGCCGGTGCTGGTCCGCCAGCCGGTCAGGGTGTCCCCCATCGTGGCCACGGGCGTGGGGAGTTCACCGGGACGCGGCACGTACTCGATGCGGGTGTACGCGCCCGGGGCCCCGGGCTTGGTGTTGGTGGCGCTGCTGAGGTCGCTGCGGGTGACCGTGAAGTTCGGGCCGCCGTCGCTGGTCATGCAGACCTCGGCCGCGGAGTTCCACTCGTCCGGCATGATCCGGTAACGGCCCCCGCCGACGACCGCCGAACCGAACGGCCCGTTGACCGACGAGCACAGCGACGCCGCCGGGTCCGCCTGCGCCGCCGTGACCAGGCCGCCCTGCAGTCCGCCGACCAGGGCGAGCGTCACGAGGACGGCCCGCGCGCGCCGCCGGAACGGCCGGACGGACGGGAGTCCACCCGTGCGTCCGGCCGTTCCGGCATGGTGATGAAGCCTCAAGTCTGTTCCCCCTGTGAGAGACGGGTGCGTCCCGACGGGATCAGACTGTAGTGCGAACGGTCCGCCGGTCCGCCCGGGTTTCGCACCCTCGGGGGGATCCGGGCCCGGTCGGCCGGGGCCGTGGGCCGGAGCTGTGGACCGGGGCGGCGGTCAGGCCAGGATCTTGGCCTTCGCCTGCGCGAACTCCTCGTCCGTGATGTGGCCCGCCGCGCGGAGTTCGCTGATCTTGGCCAGCTGATCCGCGGTGGACGGCTGGTCCGAGCCGGCCGCGGTGTCGCGGACGTACGTCCGGAACCGCTCCTCGCTCTGCTGCGCCCGGCTGAGCTCGCGCTCGCCCATGCCCCGCCCGCGGGCGATGAGGTAGACGAAGACACCGAGGAAGGGCAGCAGCACGACGAACACGGCCCAGCCGGCCTTGGCCCAGCCGCTCAGCGAGTCGTCGCGGAAGAGGTCGGCGATGATCCGGAACAGGAGCATGAACCAGAGGATCCACAGGAAGAACCAGAGCATGGTCCAGAAGATGTTGAGCAGCGGGTAGTCGGCCGCCAGGTTCGCCGCGAAGTTCATGGCGCTGATCTCCCGTCCCGGAACGGCCTGGGCCGGCCCGACGGATGAGTGGGTTCATCCTCATGCTGCGCGTGGTGGGGGTTTTGCGCATCCGTGGGGGGGTGTGGGGGATGCACGACGCCGCTGGACCTGACCGGTGGTGTGGTCGGTGCAGCGGCGTTGTCGTGGGCCCGGTGGGTGGGTTGCCCGGC
>NZ_JBEXNT010000070.1:0-48428 GCF_040611255.1 Kitasatospora sp. NPDC002965
TCCGTGGCCGCGCGCGGGCCCGCCAACTCCGCCCCGGTCCCGGGCCCCGAGGCGCGGGGGCGGGTCGCCCCGGGCGCCGCCGGCAGGGTCCCCCCGGCCCTGCGCCGCGGCGTGGCCGGGTCCGGGCGGGTCAGGTCCGGGCGAGTCAGGTCAGGTCCGACGGGTCGGGCCGGGTCAGGCGGTCTCCAGCTTCCAGTCCTGGCCGGCCGTGCCGCGGACGGGCTGCTGGACGATCCGGGCGCCGTCGGCGGTGGAGCCGGCCTCCACGTCGGCGCAGAGGCCGCTGGAGACGTTGACCAGGTGGACGTGGCCGGCGGTCGTGGCGGGCACGATCCGCCACCACTGGTTGGGGCTCCGGGTGTTGGTCCACTGGTCCAGGGCCTGGCCGGGGACGGTGGAGGCGCCGGGGTTGTCCAGGACCTTGCCGCTGTGGACGTTGACCAGGCGGAAGGAGCCGTCCGCCTCGGGTTCGAGGTCCCACCGCTGGTTGGCCCCGCCGTTCCAGGGCCACTGGACGACGCCTCCGCCGTCGGCGGTGGAGTGGTCGCGGACGTCGAGGACCTTCCCGCCGGCCCGGTTGACCAGGCGGTAGGTGCCGGCGAGCAGGCCGAGGTTGATCCTGGTGCGGGTGCCGGCGGTCAGGGTGATCCTCCTGGCGTGGGCGCCGAGCGGGGAGGCGGCGACCGGGGCCCGGGTGGTGATCGACGTGATGCCCCGGCGGCAGATCAGGGTGATCTCCTGGGTGAGGTCCGAGGTCACGGTGACGGTGGCGGTGCGGGCCGCGGTGTCCCAGACGAGGCTCTCGACGAGGACCCGGTTGCGGCCGCGGACGCCCTTGACGGTGCCCCTGGCGAGTTGGGCGGGCAGGGCGGGCAGGAGTTCCAGGACGCCCGGGCGGGTGTGGAGCAGGGCTTCGGCGAGGACGGCCGGCAGGGCGTTGGCGGCGTCGGCGTTGTACGTGGTGAGTCCGGGGTTGTGGGAGGTCATCAGGGAGCGGAAGACCATGTCGTTGCCGAGGATCTTCCGGAGGTTCTCGTGGACGCCGGCACCGTCCTTGAGCCGGGCGCGGGCCAGCGCGCGGTGGAGGCTGCCGTGCGCGGAGAGGTTCTCGTCGCCGCGCAGGTCCAGGGCCCGGCCGGCGGCGCGGACCAGGTCGGGGCGCTCCTCGGGGTTGATCTCGTGCAGGGGCCAGGCCCCGTACAGGTGGTGGACGTGCCGGTGGTTGTAGCGGTCGGTCAGGCCGGGCCAGGACCACTCCGCGAGCGCACCGTCGCCGTTGACCGTGTAGTCGGGCAGTTGGGCCAGCAGGGCGGTCCAGCGGGCGACGCCCCGGCCCGGCCCCTGTTCGACGCCGAGGGCGTTCGCGGCGTCGACCGCCGCCCGGAGGGCGTGCCGTCCGGCCGCGATGTCGCCGGTGGCGTTGACCGCCAGCATCTGCCCGGTACTGGCGGGCGCGTTCTCCATCGAGTAGGACGGGACGAAGACCTTCTTCCCGCCGGCGTCGGTGCGGGTCAGGAAGTCCTCGTAGAACAGGGCGAGTTCCATGAGGGCCGGGCCCAGCTTGTCGCGGAGGAACGCGGCGTCGCCGGTGACCTGGTAGTGCTCCAGCAGGGGGTGGAGCAGCCAGTCGGCGCCGCCGGTCCAGCACTGGCCGGGGAAGTCGCCGCCGTTGAAGTGGAGCATGTGGCCGTGCTCGCCGTCGGTGCGGCTGGGGGCGAGGAACCCGCGGGCGCCGTAGATCCTGGCGGCGTTGTCGCGCCAGTCGGCGAGCTGGCCGAGGACGAGGGTGAAGTAGCCCTGCATCGCGTCGCCGTGGCTGAGGATGTTGCCGCCGGCGACCTGGAGGTTGACGTTGGCGTCCGTGGTGATGTCGTCGGCCCAGGCGCCCGTCCAGCTGCCGGACCAGATGCCGGTGAGCCGCGGCGGGAGGATTCCGCTGGAGCTGACGAACAGGTAGCGCCCGGAGTCGTACATCCGCTCCAGGAGTGCCAGGTCGAGGCTCGACCGGTTGCCGTTCTGGCGGGCGATCAGTTCGCCGGTGGACAGCCGGCGGTCGGCGGCCGAGACGCCGAGGTCGAGACTCGAACCGTCGAACATCGCCCGGTGCAGCGGCCGGTGCCGGCCGATCAGGGTGCCGTAGTCGGCCGTCAGCGCGGCGAGCGCCTTCTGCAGCGGCTGGGCGTCCCAGGCGTCCGGCGTCTCGTACCGGTCGAGCTTGGTGAGGAGCAGGACCCTGGCGGCCCCGGCGACGACCAGGGTGGAGCCGTGGACGGTGACCGACGCGCGGGCGCCGGTGGCGACGACGCGGGTGACGCCCTGGTAGCCGAACGCTCCCTGTCCGGCAGGGTAGGTGCCGCGGACGTCGAGGTAGCCGTCCCGTCCGACGACCGTCGCCGTGGTGCGGAAGGTGACGCTGCTCGGCGTCCCTTCGAGGGCGGTGTGGACGCCGAGCACGGTGGCGACGGTGCGGCCGGCCGCGGGCAGCAGTTCGTGGACGACGACCCGGTCCGCGCGGGAGACGAAGGCACGGCGCCTCCAGGTGCCGGCCGCGTCGGCCCAGGCATGGGTGACCTCGCCGGTGCGGAAGTCGGTCAGCCGTGCGTAGTCGGCGGCGCCGCTCATCTCCGGTGTGCTCAGGTGGAGTTCGTAGCCGGGGTGGTAGGTCTGGGTCCAGCCCAGGTCCCAGTCTCCGGCGAAGGCGCCGGCCGCGCCGGCGTAGTCGCCGGCCAGTGCCTTGTCCTGCACCTCGGGGAGCCGTCCGGCGAGGTCGGGGGGCTGGACCGCGCGGGTGCCGTTGGGCAGGACGAAGCGGTGGTGGTTGACCACGACCTTCTCCAGGGCGGGGGTCCCGTGGAGCACCGCGCCGTACTCGCCGTTGCCGGTGAGGAAACCGTCGGTCCAGTCCGTGGCGGGCGTGGTGTCGTGGATCCCGCGCTCCGGGAGGGTGACCTGGGGCGGCACGGCGGCCGCGGCCCGGGGCGGCCGGAACCCGCCGGGCAGGACGACGGCGCCCGCAGTGGCGGCGGCCCCGGCGAGGAAGTGCCGGCGGCGCAGAGGGGGATCGGGCAGGCTCATGGTGGGGCTCCATTGGCCGGGTGGGGGGAGGAAGCATCAAGGGGGAGGCGCGGAGCGCCTGCGGTGCGCACGGGCGGCTCGGCGCCGTGGTCCGGGCCCGGTACTGCACATGGTCACGCCCGGTGGCATGTTAACGTGAACATCGGGTTGCAGCCGAGTTTCGAGGACGAGTCGGCCCGCGTCAAGACCTTGGCCCCACAGGCCATTTGTTCGCGGTGATCAGTCGGCCGAGCCCGCGGCCTCCGACCCGGCACCCCGGGCGGACGCTTGACACCTCCCCCGGTCTTCCGATGTCATGAGAGCCCTCGCCTGTTTGAACGCGTTTAATTCCGTCCTCTCCTGTTCGATCGCTCCCCCATGCCTGTCGGACGGACCGGAGCCGGGGGAAACGCGCGGCGAGTCTCGCAACACGTTCGCGATCCCGCCCGGATCGCATCCGCCTCACCCCCAGAGGAATCCCATGGCGCAGCCCCGACCCGTTCCCGCGAACGCACCGGCAGTCACCGTGCCGCCTTCGCCTCGACGGTGCTGAGACCGTTCACCTCGATCCCGGCGAAGTGACCCACCCCGAAGTCACCTTGCTCCGGCTCCCCCACATCCCTTTCAGCCGTAAAGGAACTCCCCCCTCATGAACGACGAATCCAGACCCGGTGTCAGTCGGCGCGCCCTCCTCGGCAGCGCTGCCGCCGTGGCCGGCGCGGCCGCGCTGCCGGCCGCGCTGCGCAGGGCGACGGCCGCCCCGGCACCGTCGGGCACCGGCACGATCGCCGACGTCGAGCACGTGGTGATCTTCATGCAGGAGAACCGGGCCTTCGACCACTACTTCGGTTCCCTCAGCGGGGTCCGCGGCTTCGGCGACCGCAACGCGGTGAAGCTCCCGAACGGCGAGCCGGTGTGGCACCAGCCCGCGTCCGGTGGCACCGGCTCCATCCTGCCCTTCCGGATGGACACCACGACCACCTCCGCCACGTGCGCGGAGGCACCGGCCATGAACTGGCCTGTCGACCTCGCCATCTGGAACGGCGGCCGGTACGACCGCTGGAACACGGCCAGGGAGCCGGGTGTCGGGATGGGCTACTTCACCCGCCCGGACCTGGACTTCTACTACCGGCTCGCCGACGAGTTCACCATCTGCGACCACTACTTCCAGTCCACCCTGACCCAGACCAACCCCAACCGGCTGCACGCCTTCACCGGCAGCAACGGCCTCTCGGTGGGTGAGGCCGCGGTCATGGACAACACGTGTCCGGAGCCGGGGTTCGGCTGGACCACCTATGCCGAACGCCTGGAGTCGGCCGGCGTCAGCTGGAAGGTCTACCAGCAGACCGACAACTTCGACGACAACGCACTCGCCTGGTTCGCGACCTTCAAGCAGTCCGGCCCCGGCCAGGCCCTCCACGACAAGGGGATCGCCACCGTCGCCGACCTCGTCTCGGCCTTCGGCGAGGACGTCGCCCGGGACACGCTGCCCCAGGTCAGCTGGATCGTCGCGCCGGAACCCCTGTCCGAGCACGCGAACCACCGCCCCGCCGACGGCGAGAACCTCACGGCGCGGTTACTCGCCGCACTCGCCGCGAACCCGGCCGTCCGGGACAAGACCGTGTTCATCCTCAACTACGACGAGAACGGCGGCTTCTTCGACCACGTGCCACCGCCCATGCCGCCGACCTCCGAGGCCGACGGGCTGTCCACGGTCACCACCGCCGGGGAGATCAGCGGCGGGAAGCCGATCGGGCTGGGCTTCCGCGTGCCGCTGATCGTCGTCTCCCCGTGGACCCGCGGGGGGTACGTCTGTTCCGAGGTCTTCGACCACACCTCCGTCATCCGCTTCTGCTCCGAGGTGTTCGGTGTGGCCGAGCCGAACATCAGCCCCTGGCGCAGGGCGGTCACCGGGGACCTGCGGTCCGCCTTCGACTTCACCTCCCCGCAGAGCGGTTGGCCGGACCTCCCGGACACCGGCGGCTACCCCGCGCAATCCGCCGCACAGTGCCGCGACCTCCCCGCGCCGAGGGTGCCCCGCGTGCAGACCCTCCCGGTGCAGGAGGCCGGGCACCGCAAGGCCCGGGCCCTGCCGTACGCCTTCGAGGCCTCGGGGCGGGTCACCCCGGAGGCCTTCCGGATCGACATGGTGAACAGCGGAACCGCCGGGCAGTGCGTCCACCTCTACGCCAACGACTTCCGGAAGGACGGGCCCTGGCGACACACGGTGGAGGCGGGCAAGAGCCTGACCGACCACTTCGTCCAGGGCACGCCGGCCGGCTCCTACGACCTCTCCCTCTACGGTCCGAACGGCCTGCACCGACGCTTTCGCGGCAACCGGCTCACCGCCACCACCGCCGGGCACGCCAACCCGGAAGTCACCGCGCAAGCCGACGTCCCGAACGGCCGCCTCACGCTCACCATGACCAACAGCGGCACCGCCCCGTGCACCGTCACGGTCACGGCCGGCGCCTACCGCACGGACGGTCCCTGGACGTTCCACCTGCCCGCCTCCGCGACCGTGCGGAACTCCTGGACGATCACCGACAGCAGCTGGTGGTACGACCTCACCGCCACCGCCGACACGGCCGACGGCTTCCTGCGCCGGTTCGCCGGCCACGTGGAGAACGGAGCCGAGAGCATCACCGATCCGGCCGCCGGCGGCGCCCCCGGGGCCGGCCTCCGGTAGGCCGGGGGTTCGGCGCGCGGAACGGGCCCGCGCGCCGTCCCCCCACCCGGATCCGCCCCTCCCCGTGCCGTCACCTCCACCGGATACAGGTCACATGCCCCTTCCCCTGCGCTGCGCATCGGCCCTCTGGTCCCTCTTCCTGCTCGTCGCGGGCCTGATGCTGCTGTACGTGTTCTCCCTCCGGATTCCCGCAGGGCTGGAGCCCGGCGACGTCGTCCTCCCGCTTCCGGCGATCGGCGTGCTGGCCGCGTCGGGCGTCACGGTCCGCCGCGCCGTTCACGGAGGCCGTCGTGCGCGGGGGGTGCTGGACGTCCTCGCCGCCCTCTCGCTCCTGCTGGTCCTCGTGACGGTGGTGCTGACGATCGACGCCCCCGGACCTGTGCCCGTCGTCGACCTGGCGATCGTCCTCCTCCCGCCGGCCGCCCAGGTGCTGATGCACCTGCCGTCGGTCCGGCCCGCCTACGGTGGCGGGAGAGCGGGTCCGCACGGCGCACCGTGACACCGCGCCGTGGCTCCGAGCCGTGATCCACGTCACGTTCCCCGTGGCGCGGATTGCTGGTTATCGTGCTTCCAACGAAGCGACGACGGATTTCCGGCCCACCGCAGTGCGGACCGATTCCGGGTAGCCCGATCCCGCCCGAGAATTGACCGGGATCGGCGAGGCCCGGTCGGCCGCCGGGATTTCCGCGCATTCGGAGCCGCACAACCGCAGGTCAGGGGCCGTCCCACGACGATTCCCCACCTCGCCGGAAGGAGGTCGCCCCGGTAAGGAATACGGCACCGGTCGGCATTCCGGCGGTCTCGCCCCCGATGATTCGCCCATGCCTCCGGGCTTTCGGACCGGACACGGTCGGCGGTCGCGGAACACCCCGCCGATCCGGCGTCCGCCGCGATCCGCGAAGGATCGCCCGCCCCGGCGGACCGTGCGCCGTCCGGCCCGTCCCCCGGGCCGCGGTTCCCGCTCCGGCCAGTCCCCCTGGAGGTACCCGATGAGCATCGAAGACCACGGCAGCCGGCCCGAGCAGTGGCTCCATGCACGCAAGCGCGACCGGCGCACGTACGTTCTCGACACCAGCGTCCTCCTGGCGGACCCTCTCGCCATGACCCGCTTCGAGGAGCACGAAGTCGTCCTCCCCGTGGTCGTGGTCACCGAGCTGGAAGCCAAGCGGCACCACCCCGAACTGGGCTACTTCGCCCGCCAGGCGCTGCGGCTGCTCGACGACTTCCGGATCCGCTTCGGCCGCCTCGACGAACCGATCCCGGTCGGCGAGCTCGGCGGCACCATCCGCGTCGAGCTCAACCACTCCGACCCCTCTATCCTCCCGGCCGGCTACCGGATCGGCGGCGGCGAGGCCGACACCCGCATCCTCGCCGTCGCACGCAACCTCCAGGCCGAGGGGTACGACGTCACCGTCGTCTCCAAGGACCTCCCCCTGCGGATCAAGGCATCCTCCGTGGGCCTGCTCGCCGAGGAGTACCGGGCCGAGCTGGCGGTCACCTCCGGCTGGACCGGCATGTCCGAACTCCACGTCGCGGCCGACGACGTCGACGCCCTGTTCACCGCCGGCCACGACGCCGCGGTGTCCATCGAAGGCGTCAGCGACCTCCCGGTACACACCGGACTCGTCCTCACCTCCGAACGCGGCCGGGCACTCGGCCGGATCACCGGCGACGGCCGCGTCCGGCTGGTCCGCGGAGAACGCGAGGCCTTCGGACTGCGCGGCCGAAGCGCCGAGCAGCGGGTCGCCCTCGACCTCCTGCTCGACCCGGACATCGGCATCGTCTCCATGGGCGGCCGGGCCGGCACCGGAAAGTCCGCGCTGGCGCTCTGCGCCGGCCTGGAAGCCGTCCTGGAACGCCAGCAGCACCGCAAGGTGATGGTCTTCCGCCCGCTCTACGCCGTCGGCGGCCAAGAACTCGGCTACCTGCCCGGCAGCGAGAGCGAGAAGATGAGCCCCTGGGCCCAGGCCGTCTTCGACACCCTCTCCGCCGTCACCACCCCCGACGTCATCGAGGAGATCATCTCCCGGGGCATGCTGGAGGTCCTGCCACTCACCCACATCCGCGGGCGTTCCCTGCACGACGCCTTCGTGATCGTCGACGAGGCACAGTCCCTGGAACGCAACGTCCTGCTCACCGTCCTCTCCCGGATCGGCCAGGGCTCACGCGTCGTCCTCACCCACGACGTCGCCCAGCGCGACAACCTCAGGGTCGGCCGCCACGACGGCGTCGTCGCCGTGGTGGAGAAACTGAAGGGCCACCCACTCTTCGCCCACATCACCCTCACCCGCTCGGAGCGTTCGCCGATCGCCGCCCTCGTGACCGAGATGCTGGAGGACGTCCAGGTCTGACCCCGCCGTGGAGCGCCTACCGGCAGACCGCGGCCCGGTCGCCCCCTTCCAGTACCTCACGGGTCGCGGAGCCGTAGGACACCTCGGTGCGTTCGGCGCCACCGACGCCCGCTCCCCGCTGGAAGCGCTCCAGGGCGGCCACGGTGGCCTCGTCGAACCGGCCGCGGACGAACGGCATGGCCCGGTGGTAGCAGCCCGCGCCGAGCAGGAGTTGTTGCAGCGTCAGGACACCTTCGCCGCTGTCACCCCAGTGCAGGGGAGCGGGACGGGCGGAGTCGGTCGGCGACGTTGTGCCGGGCCGGCCTGACGGTGTGGGCCCGGGCGTCGCCGGGCGGCTGCTCCCCGAACCGCCCGCCGTGGCGGTGGGGAGGGAGGGTGCCGGCGCGGCGTCCGGTTCCTCCTCCGGCCGGGTGGGCACGGCACGCCGGTCCTCCTCCAGGTCGGGCGTGGTCAGCACCGGCGTCATGGTGCAGGCCAGCGTCAAGGTGCCGAGTCCGGCCGCCCAGAGGGCCGCCGTCCAGCGCCTGCGGGCGTGCCGTGCCGACCGGCGGCGCCGACGGTGTCCGGGCATGCGCGGCTCCGCGCCGACCGCTGCGGGCGCCGCACGGTCGGCGGCGTCCCCGGCCGCGGCGTCGGACGGCTCCGGCGGAGCCGGATCCCAGCGGCCGAGCAGTGCGCGCGCCTGCAGTTCGGCAATGTCCCAGTGCTGGACGGCCCGCAGGTCGGCCAGTGCCCCGGCGCAGGGCTCGCACCCGTCCAGGTGGCCGGTCATCTCCGGGTCGGCCGCACGACCGCCGCTCGCGGCGTCGGCCAGCCGGATCGCCAGGTGCCGGCACAACCGCTCGGTCACGAGGGAGTTGCGTTCCCGCAGGTAGGCCATGGCCAGTGCCTGCCGTACCGGGCCGGCCGGGGCCGGGCCGGCCGGGGCCGGGTGCGCCGGCGGGGCACCTGCTCCGGGTACCGGCAGCAAGGTGTGCCACACCTCGGTCGCCGCGGGTTCGGGCAGCCGGTGGAGCGCGCGAAGGAGCGGGCAGCCGCTCTCGGCCGCACGGAGCGCGGCGACGAGCCCGGCCCGGGCGGACCCCTGCTGCCGGTGGTGCAGCCAGCGTCCGAAGGCGGGCGACAGGTGGTCGGGGCCTCCGTCGTCGGCCCACCGGGCGGCCAGTTGACGGGCCCCGTCCACCAGGCAGGACATCCAGGTCGGGGCGGGGACGGGCCCGAGGTCGAAGACGTCCAGGGCCCGGTTGAAGGTCGCCACCGTGAGCGTTTCGGCGCTCCGCCGGTCCCCGCAGAGGACGCCGGCGTAGGCCAGCACCACCTCGCCGTGTCTGCGCATGAGCTCCTCGGCCGCGGCGCGCCGGGTGGGCGCGGCCACCAGCAGGCCGGAGAGTTCGGAGTCGGTGAGGGCGGCGACGGGAGCGGGCATGGAAGTCCTTGCTGGATCGGTCCTCGGCGGACCCGCGCCCTGCCGGGCTCCGGGTCTCCGTCGGCTGTCTCTGGGAGGAGCCGCAACACGGCGGCCACGCCCGCCGTGTTGCGCAACCGTGACCGCCCGACCGTGACCGCGCCGGCGCCCGACCGCGCTCCGGTACGCCCGGCGGACCGCCGCCCGGTGGGCGGCGGTCCTGGGGGGAGGTGTCCCTGCGGTCCTGCGGGTGGGTCAGTTCCCGAGGGTAAATGCGGTGTCGTCGATCAGATAGGTCGTCCGGGCCGAGAGGTCCTCCCGGCCCACGAAGCGCACGTCGACGTACTGACCGGCGTACGAGGACAGGTCGACGCTCCGCTCGACGTAACCGGTGGTCGCGTCCAGGTTGGACCAGGTGGCGAGCACCGTGTCGCCGACCTGGACGGTCAGCTTGTCGTAGGGCACGGTCGTGGTTTCCTCGCCGGTGCTGATGTGCACCCAGAAGGTCAGCACCGCCCGGCAGCCGTACGGAATGTGGACGGTCTGGGACAGGGTGTCGGTGCTGGTGTCGCCGTGCCCGCCCAGCCATGCCTTCCACGCTCCGCTGCGCGGGAGGGTGTAGGGGTTGCCGGAGTCGACGGTCCGGCCGTTCGACGCGGTCCAGGCGACCGGGCCGTCCTCGAAGCCGGGGTTGGCCAACTGCTGGGTGGTGGCGCACTCCCCCACGGTGTAGGTGATCCAGGAGAACGACACCACGTCGTGGGCCCCGGTGGGGTCGGTGGCCGTGAGCGTGACGGTGGCGGTGGCCTGGGTGGTGGGGGTGCCGGTGATCACACCGCTGGAGGCGTCGATCGTCAGGCCGGCGGGCAGGCCGGTGGCGGTGTAGGTGAGCGGCCCCGCGTTGCTGCTGGTGGCCTCGATCCGGAGGTTCACCTCGGTGCCGGTCCGGGTGACCTGGTCGCCGGGACCGGTCAGGGTGACGCCGGTGGTGATGCGGGATCCGACGTTGACGGCCGCCCACGCGTTGGCGGTGTTGCGGTAGGCGAGGCTGTCGGCGCCGTACAGGTCGGCGGCGGCCTTGAGGGTGGCGGTGCGAGCGCCGGCGTAGTCGGTGGAGGAGGTCATGTAGGTGCTCAGCGCCCGGTACCAGATCGCCGCGGCGGCTGCGCGCCCGATCGGGTTGACCGCCTTGCCGTCGGAGGTCGGCGAGTCGTACGCCACGCCGTTGACGAGCTTGGCGCCGCTGCCCTCGGAAGCCAGGTAGAACCAGTGGTTGGCCGGGCCGGAGGAGAAGTGGACGTTGACGGAGCCGATCCCGGCGTACCAGTAGTCCTTGGAGGCGCCGTCCTTGGAGGGCTTGTCCATGTAGCGCAGCGGCGTGCCGTCGCCGTTGATGTTGATCTTCTCGCCGATCAGGTAGTCCCCCGGATCGGCGGAGTTCCCGGCCCAGAACTCGACGGCGGAGGCCATGATGTCGGAGGTCGCCTCGTTGAGGCCGCCGGACTCACCGCTGTAGACCAGGCCCGCGGTGTGGGAGGTGACGCCGTGCGTCATCTCGTGGGCGGCCACGTCGACCGAGGTGAGCGGGTTGACGTCGTAGTCGCCGTCGCCGTACGTCATGCAGAAGCAGACGTCCCACCAGTACGCGTTGGCGTAGCTCGTGCCGTAGTGGACGTGGCTGGTCGCGGCGACGCCGTCGTTCCTGACGCCGTTGCGGCCCTGGACCTCCTTGTAGTAGTCCCAGGTCAGTTGGGCGCCGTAGGCGGCGTCGACGCCTGCGGTCTGCACCTGGTCGGGCCGGCCGTTGCCCCACACGTCGTCGGCGTCGGTGAACAGGGTGCCCTTGGCCCGGTCGTCCTCGGTGTGCTCCAGGTCGTACGTCCGGTGCCCGCCGCGGGTGTCGTCGGTCATCGTGTGGGCGCCGTCGGCTTCCTTGGTGCCGATGGTGACCTCGCCGGAGTACTGGCTGTGGCCGGCGCCGTTCTTGACGTTCTGGAAGTCGAACAGGTGGGCGCCGGTGGCGGCGTCGGTGACGACGTGCAGTTCCGCCGGGGTCCCGTCGCCCTGCACCCCGCCGACGACGCTCTCCCAGGCCCGCACCGGCCGGCCGGTCGCGGCCCACACGACCTCGCGGACGGACGCGACCGCCGCGTCGCTCACCCCCTCGGCCCCGGCGCGCTCCAGCGCCCGGGCGTTGGCGGTCCCGGCGGTGACGGCCGCCAGGGAGGGGCTGACCGCGAGGGTGACGCCGGTGGCCTTGTCGACGTCCTTGACGGTGCCGTCGGCGGCCGTGTGGACCACCAGGTCGCCGCCGAGGACCGGGAGTCCGGCGAGGGTGCGGTCGTACCGGGTGTGCAGCGATCCGTCCGTGTCCTTGCTGACGGACTTCGGCAGCAACTCCTCCTCGGGGCCGAGACCGAGGGCTTCGGCGGTGACCGAGCGGCGGGTCCGGGCGTCGGCCGTCAGCGCGGCCTGCTCCTCCTGGTCCAGCGCCGCGGGCGCGGCGCCGGCCCGGGGGGCGGGGACGCCGGGGCCGACGCGCTCGGCGGCGGTCACGGTGGAGCCGGAGGTGACCGGTCCGGCCGCGGCGGCGCCGGGCGGCAGCACGGCGGTGATGAGGGAGACGCCGAGCGCGAGCGCGCACGCTCCGGCTGTCCTGCGGGTGTGAGGTGTCAAGGAAAACTCCTCGGGGGGTGGCCGGCGTCGGGCCCGGCCTCGGGGGCCCGGATGCGCCGGACAACGCTGTCCGGTCGCCGTCCGGGCAACGGCGTAGAGGCAACTGCCGCTCTCCACTGATCACTTGAAGAGCTCGGCAGGCTCGACGAAGCCTGACATGTTTGCGCGAACATGTCACCCGGTCCGGTGCGAACCGGCCTGATGCGGCAAGCCCCGGCGCGGCCCGCGTTCCCACCGGCGGATCTTCCGCAGGACCCCCGCTCCGGGGCGGGGGCCGGGCCGGAGGACTGGTCGGAGCCTGTGCGACGACGACCTGCGCTCCCCGGCGGCGGGGCGCGTCGACGCCCCGGCCCCATGGAGAGGGTCCGGGGCGACAGCGGCCGCAATGGCCGGATGCGATCGGAGCCGGGTCGGCGCGTCGGGCGAACGGTCAGCGGGCCGGACGGACGGTCAGCCCTCCAGGTCGTCCCACTGGCCGAGCAGGTCGTCCTCCGAGAGCTTCACGGCCGGCCCGTCCTCCTCGATGAGCGACTGTGAGGTCCAGATGGTCTTGCCCCGCGCCGAGTAGCGGGTGCCCCAGCGCTCGGCGTAGCGGGCGACGAGGAACAGACCGCGTCCGCCCTCGTCGGTGTCCGCGGCCCGGCGGATGTGCGGCGCGGTGCTGTTCCCGTCGGAGACCTCGCAGACCAGGGTCTCGGTGAGGAGCAGGCGGACGTGGACGGGTTCCCGGCCGTACCGCACGGCGTTGGTGATCAGTTCGCTGAGGATGAGCTCGGTGCCGAAGGAGAGCCGCTCCAGCCCCCAGTCGGCCAGCCGGCGGGCGCAGTCCCGGCGCACCGGGCCCACGGCCTCGGGGGCGCTGGGCACGTCCCATTCGGCGACCCGGTCCCGGTCGAGGAGCCTGGTCCGGGCCACCACGAGGGCGACGTCGTCGGTCGGCCGGGTGCGCAGCATCGCCCCGATCACGCTCTCGCACGCCTCCTCCGGAGACCGGGTCGGGCCGGCGAGCACCTCCGCCAGCGCGTCCAGGGCGAGGTCGACGTCCCGGTCGCGGGCCTTGAGCAGGCCGTCGGTGCAGAGCACCAGTCGGGAGCCCTCGGGCACGGCCAGTTCGACGGCCTCGACGGGCATGCCGGCGCCGAGGCCCAGCGGAGGGGAGACCGGCGGCTGCACGAACTCGACGGTGCCGTCGGGGCGGACCAGGGCCATCGGGAGGTGACCCGCGCTGGCGGCGGCGACCCGGCCCGCGACCGCGTCGTAGACGGCGTAGAAGCAGGTGGCGCCCGTCATCATCTGGGCGCTGCCCTGGCCTTCGCCCTCCTGGTCGTCGATGCGGGCGACCAAGTCGTCGAGGTGGCCGAGCAGTTCGTCCGGGGGGAGGTCGAGGGCCGAGAAGTTGTGGACGGCGATGCGCAGGCGGCCCATGGTGACGGCGGCGTGCAGGCCGTGGCCGACCACGTCGCCGACGACGAGGGCGACCCTGGCGCCGGGCAGCGGGATGACGTCGAACCAGTCGCCGCCCACCCCGGCCTGGGCGGGCAGGTAGCGGTGGGCCACGTCCAGCGCTTCCTGGTCCGGCAGTTCCCGGGGCAGCAGGCTGCGCTGGAGGGTCTCCGCCATGGCGTGCTCGCGACTGTAGCGCCAGGCGTTGTCGATGCAGACCGCGGCCCGGCTGCCGACCTCCTTGGCGAAGGCGAGGTCCTCCTCGTCGAACGGCGGGGAGTCGTGGGCGCGCCAGAAGTTCACCAGCCCCAGGGTCAGGCCGCGCGCCTGGAGCGGGACGACCATCAGCGAGTGGATCCCGTGGTCGAGGATCCGCTGGGCGCGTTCGAGGTCCTGCGTCCGCCAGCCCGTGGAGCCCGCGAGGTCGGCCTCGACGACGGCCCGGCCTTCGCGCACGCTCGCCGCCATGGGTGTGCCCGGCACGAAGTCGATCAGCCGCCCGACCGGGTAGAGCGGGTGGTCCTCCGCGAGGCCCGCGACGGCGCTGCGGCGCAGCACGGTGGAGGCCCCGGCCGGGGCGTCGCCGTGCAGCACCGGGTCCTGCAGCTCGACGCTGGCGATGTCGGCGAAGCCCGGGACGGCCGCCTGCACCAGTTCCTCGGCGGTCCGCACCACGTTCAGCGTCGAACCGATCCGCATCCCGGCGTCGTAGAGCAACCGCAGCCGCGCCCTGGCCAGCTTCGCGCGGCCGGCCAGCACCCGCAGCTCCGTGGTGTCGCGCAGGGTCACCACGCTGGTGCCGTGCTCCCCGGTGGGAGAGGTGGGCCGCTTGTTGAGGGAGAGCAGCCTCTCCCCGGCGCGGTGGACCTCGTCGTCGGCGGTGCGGCCGGAGGCAAGCAGCTCGGCGGTGTCGGTGTCGAGCCCGAGGGTGTCGACGCGGCGCCCTTCGGCCTCGGCGGGGAGGTCGAGGAGGCGGCGGGCCTCGTCGTTGGCCAGGAGCAGGCGGCCGTCGTCGTCGGTGATCAGGACGCCCTCGCGCACCGAGTGCAGGACGGCGTCGTGGTGTTCGTACATCCGGGTCATCGCGGCCGGGCCGAGGCCCCGCGTCTGGCGTCGCAGCCGGCGGCTCACCAGGGCGGCGCAGCCGGCCGCGAGGGCGGTGGCGGCGGCCGCTCCGACCAGGAAGACGGGCAGCTCGTGGTGGACCGACTTGTGGATGGCTTCGAGGGTGACGGGGGCGGCGACGATGGCGACCACCGCCCCGGTCGAGTCCTTGACGGGGACGGCCGACACCACCGAGCGGCCCAGCGCACCGTCGAAGGTCCTGGTGACGGCCCTGCCCTCGGCGGCCTCCGCGTAGGGGCCGATGACGTGCTTGCCGAGCTGCGCGGTGTCGCTGTGCGTGAGCACGGTCCCGTCGAGCCGGTACACGATGAGCGCGTCGATCCCGGCGGCCGTCCGGACCTCCTCGGCCAGCGGTTGGAGGGTCGCGGTGGGGTCGGCGCCGTCCAGAGCGGCGACGAGTCCGGGCGCGTGGGCGAAGGACTCGGCGGCGGCGAGGGTGCGGTGCCGGGCGTCGGTGGTGGTGGAGCGCTGTTGCTGCACCACGAGGGCCACCACGGCGCCGACCACCAGGAGGACGACCATCACCAGCTGGAGGAGGAAGACCTCGCGGGCGAAGCTGCGCCCGGCCGTCCCGCCCGGTGGCCGGGGCGGCGACGCCGGTGGCGGCGGGTCGCCGTGCGGACCACCGCCGCCCTTCCCGGGGGGTCGGCGACCCGCTCCGGGCGTCGGCGCGCCGGCGCCGACGCCGGCCCGGGGGCCGGCCGGACGGTGCACGTCGCTTCCACCCGGGCGAGGGTCCATAGTCACTATTTATCCTGTTTTGCACGAGTTCAGGCAACAAGCGGCCGTCCCGTACCTCCGGACGGGCCCGGCCGGACCTCCGGCCTGGGCGGCCGTGGAGCGCCCCGCGCTCCGTCCGCGGCCGCCGCGGCGACGCCTGGCCGGCAGCACGGCGGCCCCTCCGGCCGCGAGGGCAAGGGCCGCGTCGAGGAGCATCCACAGCAGGTCGAGGAGGCCGGCGGAGCCGGTGGCGCCGAGACCGCTCGCGGTCACCGCGACCGTCACCTCGCCCCGGCCCGAGGGCGCCCCTCCCGGCCCTCGGTCGAACGGCACGGCGAGGTCCTGCGCGGACCGGGTTGTCCGTACGGGCCTTCGGCGGGTACCGGAGCACAGCCTCGTGGTGCGGCGCCGCGGTGTGCCGTGCACCATGGCGCATCCTCACCCGATCAGGTGATCATGTGGTGACTTCATGTCACATTCGACGACCGAGAGGCTGTTCACGATGCTGGTCGACTGGCCCACCGAGACCTTCGTCCTGCGCCTGCACCGCATTCCCGGCCTGGTGGCGGGTGCCCCGGCGGGGAGCCCGGAGGGCACCCCCGTGGTGCTCGGGCCCGAGACCGGCGCCGACGGCGAGCGGTGGGTGGCCGAGCGGTTCCGGGTGATCAACCACCGGATCCGGCACGCCGCCACCGGCCTCTACCTGACCGCCGAGGGCACGGGCAAGGGCGCCGCCGTCACCCTGCGACCCAAATTCTCCGACACCGGCAGCGACTCCTCGTACTGGCGGCAGGCGTGGCGGGCCTTCGTCCAGCGCGACACCGGTCGGCTCATGGCCCTCAACGACTCCTCCAACTGCCTCCTCGGCCTCGCCGACCCGGCCGCCGAGCGGCCGGGCGGACCGCTGGTCCTGGAGAAGGGCGCCGGAGCCGAGGACAAGTCCTGCACCGCCTGGGCACCCGCGGCCGTCGCACCGCCGGCGCCCGCACCCGCTCCGGCGCCGAAGGCCACCGACCTGCCGGTGGGGACGGGCCAGGTCCGGGTGCCGGCCCGCCGCTACGAGAAGTACGGGCGGATCATCGAGGAGATCTTCGGAGAGACGATCTTCCGGGAGGTCTCCGGCGAGCTCCTCGCTCCGGGCACGCGCATCGGGACCTTCGACTTCGACCAGTACTCCCAGGGCGACTGGTACACGGAGGGCCGGGAGGGAAGCCTCGTGACCTTCACCGACAGCTACGAGCGTGCGGGTGCCGTACGCAAGGCGTTCCACCGGCTGCCGGGGGAACCCGCCCGCTACGTGGACGGCGGCGAGGTCGACGTCCACTACGTCCCGCCGAAGCTCGTCGCCCGCACCAACTTCCCCGCCGCGCTCTTCGACGACGTCAGTGGCGCCCTCGTCAGGACGCCGTACCGGCTGGCCAACGGGCACGGCTTCTACCACCACCCGGTGCGCCGCGAGGGCCTCTACTACCCCAGGCACGACGGCGCCGGCACCGTCGTGCAGTGGAACAAGACCTGGATGGCGGACAACGACACCACGTCCAAGGTCTTCCTCTCCTTCGACGGCCGCTACTTCATCGACCAGATGGACATCACCTGGGCCGAGGACGGGAAGGGCTGACCCGCCCGCCCGGCCCGCCCGACCGACCCGTACGGCGACCGTGCGATCGACGCACCGCGCGTCCCGGCCGTCGGTCCGCCCCGCGGGCCGGGCACCTCGCACCCGACGTCGAGCACCCGCCACCAGGCCGAACGAGGCAGCCCGCCCCCGGCGGGTGTCAGCCGAGGAAGCGGCCGTCCCGGGCGACCACGCGGCCGGCGTGGACGACGACGTCGCGCGGGGGCAGGTCGACCACGATCTGCGGGAGGCACTCACCGGAGAGCAGCATGAAGTCGGCCGGGGAGCCCGGCCGGAGGGTGACGCGCGGGAGGTCGAGCAGGTCGGCGCCGCCGTCGGCGGCCAGGGCGAAGCAGTCGCTCAGCTCCTCGTCGGTGCGGGCACCGGTGGTCCAGCCGAGCAGGTGGGCGCGGTGCAGCATGTCAGCGTTGCCGTACGGGCTCCAGGAGTCCCGCACGCCGTCGGACCCCAGGCCGACGCGCACGCCGTGCGACTGCAGCTCGCGGAACGGCAGCACCTGGTGGGCCGAGGGGGCGACGGTGGTGAGGCCGACGCCGGCCTCCGCCAGCTCGTCGGCGAGGTCGGCGAGGTCGGTGAGCTCGGTAAGCCGCTCGCCGGCGAGCTCCGGGACGCAGAAGGCGTGGCTGACCACGACCCGGCCGGCCAGGCCCGCGGCCCGGGTGCGCGCGAGGATGTCACGCAGCGGGCCGAGGCCCCGCTCGCCACGGTCGTGCAGGTGGACGTCCAGCTGCAGGCCGTGGCGTTCGGCCAGGTCGAAGACCAGGTCGAGCTGGGCGGGACCCTCGCCGTCCGGTCCTCCGTCGAAGCCGGCGGGGTCGATCCCGCCGACCGCGTCGATCAGTCCGCTCGCCGCCGCCTCGGCCAGCAGCTCCGCCGCGCCGGGGGTGCGGCGGACGCCGTGCTGCGGGAAGGCCACCAGCTGGACGTCCAGCGCCGGGGCCAACCGCTCGCGCGCCTCGGCCAGCCCGGTCACCCCGTCCAGCCCGTAGGCGGGGGCGACGTCCACGTGGGCCCGGACCGCGCGCGTGCCGCAGGCCACGGCGTGGGCCAGCAGCCGCTGGGCGCGCGCGGCGAGCGGGGTGCGTTGATGGCGGTAGAGGTCGACGTCGCCGCCGACGTACTCGGGGAGCGAGCCGGCCGGGCGCCGGCTGTACCAGGGCTCGCCCCAGGCCGTCTTGTCCGGGTGAATGTGCGCGTCCACCAGCGTGGGCAGGGCGATCCGCCCCTCGCCCTCCACGACGAGCGGGTCCGCGCCGGCCGGCAGGCGCTCGACCAGCAGACCGTCGGCGGCGAACAGGTCGACGGCGCGATCGGCGCCGTACGGACGGACGTTGCGGAAGACGGTGGCGGTGGCGGTGGCGGTGGTTGCGGTCACGGGGGTCAACCCTTCCTCGGTGCGGTCGCGTCGGCGGGCGGTGGGCTGCTCCCTGCTGCCGGTGCGGACACCGATCCAGCCGCGGACTGCCCGACGGACAACCCGACGGACAGCCCGACGGACAGCCCGCCGGCGAAACATCCCACCATTTCCTGCAACAGTCTGTTTATCATCGCCGGGCCCCCGTTCCCCACCCGGCACCGCCCGGCGCCGCCCGGCGCACCCTTCGCGCGCCCCTCGCGCCGGCGGGCCTCCGGACGGGCCTACGCCCCCCCGGACGCTCCTGACAGCCGTACGGCCGGCCACCGCCGGCAGCCCCGAGGGCTCGCATCCTCGGGGCTGCTGTTGAAGTAGCCCTTCCCGAAAAGCGATCACATCCTGCCGGATGCGGCAGGTAGCGTCTCCCTCACTCAACCGGATGAACGAGAGTACGGGAAATGCCTCACACCGGACATGTCAACGGGACAATCGGCATCAGGCCGGTCAGGGTTGGGATGGTTCTCCAGCCTGTTGCCGAGGCCGTGTCCAGTGCGGCACAAGCGTCGACCTGCGTCTGGGGTGGGATGCACTATCCGTGGCTGGTACCTGGCGATCCGGGAATTCTCCGGACCGCCGAGGCACTGTCCATCGACGTTCTCCATCCCGTGGCTCAGGACCCGGCCGCGCAGGAGATCTCCAGCACCGAGGGGTACCGGTGGGACCCACAGCAAGGAACCCCTTTCGGCAGCCCTGATCGACTGCACGGCCCCGGTGTACTCCCGGTGGAGTGGCTGCTGGACGAGCCCGCGCCAAACCGGCGTCTCGTCCTGCCCGAGTGGAATGCGAGTGATCCTCTCGCTCCGCTGTTCGAGGTGTGGTTCGGCCGTTACGGCGGCTACCCCGCAGCCGTGGATCTGCGCTCCCGCTTCGCCCTGGTTGCCGAGGCTCACGCGATCGGCGTCAATGACCGAGTGCCTGATCTCGACGGACTCGTCACACCGATCGGCCTCACCGGCCTCGATATGGAGTACGACTCGGATGACTGCGCCACTCACATCGTCCTCGTCGATGTGAAGGATCCCGCCGACCTCATCGCCTTCTGGACAGCCCGCGCGGTCGGCCACCGCGTCTTCCCCTGGCCGGTCGCGCATTCTGCCCGGGTGTTCGAAGCGGCGGAGCGATGGCTCCGCAGAGCGCTGGTCGAGAACGCGCTCGACCGCTCGGTACGAGGCGACGGTCTCGACCTTGGAGCGTCAATCACCGTGATCGGACGGCATCGACGGATCCCCGAGGACCTCGCTGCTCTCCTCCAGGATCTGAGCATCACGGCCGTGGCGGGGCGAACGACGGCGTATGCCTTCCCTCAGCGCGGACGGCACCCGTTCATGACATCCTCCGTCAAGGAATTCTCGCTCCCCCTCGTACCCGAACAGACCAAGTTGGTACTGCCGATGCCCCGGTTCGGGCCGGAGCGCTGGCGGCCCGATCGGCACCACGCGGGAATCGTCGCTGCCCACGTCGTCATCGACAGCGTGACCCCCGGGCACCCTGACCGAACTCCGGTGCTGCCCAACTTGCGCGCGTTCAGCAGCTTGTTGGCACTCCAGTCAGCCAACCTCCCTGCGCCGTTCCATCGGCCTGCCCGCGGCGGGCGGGTCTTCGGTGTCGTGGCCGACGGCGTGAGCGACCACGTGCACCACAGCCTCCTGGAGACCGCCGATCTCCTCAGAGCGTTGTTCAGCGGGTCAAATTGGGATCCGCAGCAGGAGCCCAACGGCCGAAACGTGGCAGGACTGATTCGCAGGCTTGGCGGCATCGGCAGCAGCGTCGGATGCGAACCGGCCGTCTGGGGAGTGCTGCACGAGGTCTCCAAGAGTGTCGACGGCATGGTACAGAGCCAGCTCGAAGGCATGGCAGGCAAGCACAAGGAACGGTGGCCGGGCCCACTTGCAAACTCGGACGACCACAGGAACTACCCGAAGAACGTCGTCCTGGCTTTGCAGCGGCTCGGGCTCTTGGACCCGGTCGCCCCGCTCCACTGCCCCGAGTGTCGCGGGGACATCAAGGTGCAGGGAATCCGGCTGGAACCCCGGGTGGCCTGCCCTCGGTGCCACCGTGAGTTCCCTCTAGGCTTCGTCCTGGGTGCCGCCGGGCGGCGCTTCGACTGGCGGTTCCAGTTGGCGGACGGCCTCACCAAGAACTTGATGACCGAGACCCGGCCGGTCATGGCGGCCGTGTCCGTTCTCGCTGCCTACCACCGGGAACTCTTCCCGAGAAGCATGTTGCCGGCGTCGAGCGGAACGACCATGTCGTGCCACCTGGGAGTTCGGTTCCACTTCAAGCCCGAGCCTCGCGAAGTCGACTTGGTGGTGATCCTTGACGACGGCCCCCGACCGGTGGTCGTCGTCGGGGAAGTCAAGGGTGGACTCAACGCGCAGCACGGCGATCTCATCAACGACGACGACATCAGTCTGTTGTCCGAGATCCAAGCCCATCTGCGGGCGCAGGGAATCGAATGCTTTCTCTTGGTGGCCGTCATGCGTGAGCACCTCGAACCCGGTGAGCGCGATGTCCTCAACAAGCTGTGCGCCCCCTCCCTCATGACGACGAACAATACGGACGGCTTCGTTCGCCCGGTCCTGCCCATCGTGTTGACGGGTCCGGACCTGAAGCAGCCGCAGTTCACGGATGGGCATCCTCATCGCTGGGCATGTCATGGTGGCCTGGCCGGCCTCGCCCTGGAAAGCTGCCGTCGCAATCTGTGGCCGTGGCCGCCGGCACCCGCCGATGCGTCCGCGTCATCGCCTCTCCTGTCGCCGGCCCTGGGAGGTTGATGGGAGACCGGAGAGCACCTCCACGGCCCGCCTTCCTGGCAGGCACGGGCACCGGGGTCAACCGATCGGTTGACCCCGTCGTCCACCGACCGGCGGCGTCGGACGGGCCGGGCTGCCGATCCCCCGCCGGCGCCCGAAGGTACAGGCTGGAGCGCACCGCGGCCCACCGGCGCCGACCGGCGGCCCCTTCGTGGAGGAACCCTCGATGACCGACCACCCCCCTGTCACCGGCCGACCGGGCCGGCGGTTCCGTCGAGGATCGGAGGTGGCCGTTCGGGCCGCCCTGGCCCGGGCCGCCGCGGGCGCGGCGACAGCCCTCGTGCTACTCGCCGCCTGCGGACACACCCCACCCGCACCGCCGGCCGCCGACCCGAGCCCGAGCCCGAACCCGGGCCTGAGTGCAACCGCAGCGGCGCCCACCGCCGCCGAGCCCTCCGGCTCGCCGGACCGGCCGGCCCCCGTCCTCCTGGTCACCGACTTCGGTGCGGACACCGTCACGTTCGTCGACCCGTCCCGCACCGACCGCGGAGCGGACCTGGGCTCCGTCCGGGTCGGCACCGGCCCCTACGCCCTCGCCGTCGCGCCCGACGGCACCGCCTGGGTGGCCACCGCCGAGGGCGTCGCCGCCGTCGACACCCGGGCCCGCACGCGAACCGCGCTGGTCCCGTACAGGACCCGGACCGGCCCCGTGGCCACCGGCGAGTACCGGGGCGGCGGCATGGGCCTCGCCCTCTCCCCGGACGGCAGCCGGGTCTACGTCGGCGTCAACGTGCCCGGGGGGAACGGCACCCTGGAGGTCGTCGACACGGCCACCCGCGCCGTCGTCCAGGTCGTCCCGGTCGGCCGCCGCCCCTTCGACGTGGACGTGTCCGCCGACGGCCGCCAGGTCTACGTCACCGGCCACGACTCCTTCGACGTGACGACGGTCGACACCGCCACCTGGGACACCCGCCGCATCGAGGTCGCCCCGTACGGCACCGAGGGCGGCCTCGGCTCCTGGCTCAAGCCCCACTACGCCGCCGTCCGCCCGGCCGACGGCGCGTTGCTGCTTCCCTTCGAGGGCGAGCGCCTCGCCGTCGTCGACCCGTCCACCGGCCGCACCACCGTCGAACCGATGACCGCCAACACCCACCAGCACGGCGCCACCATCGCCCCCGACGGCACCCTCTACGTGGTCGGCACCGGGCCGATCGACCCCGCCACGGACGCCGGCCCCTCCCTCACCATCCGCTCCCCGGACGGCACGGAACGCGTCCTCCCCCTCGACGGCCCGCACGAGACCGTCACCCTCTCGCCGGACGGTCGCACCGCGTACGTCGCCGGCGGCTTCACCCGCGAGGGCGGCTGGAACGGCCTCACCCTCGTCGACACCGCCACCGGCCGGACCACCCGCCTCCCGGTCGGCCACCTTCCGCTCTCCGTCGCCGTCCTCCCGGAACAGGCCGGCGGTTGACGCCCGGGACGACGGGAGCCGCGTCCTGACAACTACCGCGTGACGGCGGGGCCCCGGGTCGTCCCGGTTCCGGCGCGCGGCGTACGGGTGGGGCGTGGGCGTTGAGCTCCGCCCCCCAACGGTCGGCGGCCACCCAACGGACGGTCCTGGCGGGCCACCGTGGGGACACGGTGCGGGGCCGGCACCGGGTATCCGCGGGTATCCGGTGCCGGCCCCGCATTCCGACGGACGTCCGACCGGCGGTGGGTCACCTCACCTACGGCGGCGGCGCACGGTGACGATCACAGCCGTGGCGAGCAAGGCACCCCCGACCGCGACGAGCACCGGGCCGCTGTACCGGAAGTCCTTCAGGGCCCGTCCGCGGGTCGAGGTCTCCGAGAGCCGTTCGAACACCTCGCCGGCCGAGTCCGTGAGACCTACGGTGTGCTCCTTCACCTGCACGCCCCCGGCGCGCAGACTGTCGGCAACCTCGCCGATCTGCTCCACCACGGCGTGCAGGGCCTGGTCGGCCGTGTGGCCGATGCTCTCCCTGGCATGTGCGGCGGCGTCCCGTGCCCGGGCGCCCACGTCCGCCTTCGCCACCACGACGTCGACGACGTCGGTGAGCCGCTCGCGGGTGTCGGCCATCCGGGCCGAGAGGTCCGCCGCAGTGGGGAGGACCGTCTTCTCGTTGCTGTGCTCGCGGGTCATCGGTGCGCACACTCCTTGATCGCGTCGGTATCGGTCCTGGCGGTCGCCGTCGCCTGCTCGGGGACGGGCCGCCCCGTCGGTCGGAAGCCCGTCGTGCGGCCCCCGTTCACACCGGTCCTCATGCCGATTCCCTCCGTCGTTCCGCGGGTCCTCCGTCCGTCTGACCGGATGTGCGCCCGGCAAACGCGCCGCGGGCCGACCAATCGATCCGGGTGCGAGCGCCCCCCGGGGGCACGCGGGCCGGCTCTCAGTCGGGCCAGGTTCCGGTCAGCCGGCGGATGCCCACGGCTCCTCCGCGGTCGACCGCCGCCTTCACGAGTGCGAAGACCGCGCCCTGCAGCGCGGCCGCGGTCAGCACCCCGCGCCAGCTCCGGTCCTCGTCCGTGGGGCTGGGCGCGTCGTCCTCGCCCCCGACCAGCTTCCAGAGCCGTCGAAAGAGGGCACCGGCCAGAACTCCTCCGAGAGCGCCGGCGAGCAGACCGAACGGCTTGTAGAGAATTCTGATCATCACACTCTCCTCGATCGTGCCGCCCGGGCTGCACGTGGCTGCGTCGGACCGGCGTTTGCGTCCATCGGGCCGGGCGCGGTGGAACGGGGCCGGGCATACGGCTCCCTCCCCTCCCCCGCCCTGCCGTCCCCGCGCCCGGGGAGGAGCGCCGTGCGCAGGCGTCTTTCCCTCCTTGTGCCTCCCAACCCTCCGATACCCGGTCCGCCCACCTCCGACCGAAGGCGCACCCCGGCGACTCACCACCACGCCGTCGCCACACCCGGCCGCCACACCCGGGCCGCGTGTAGCCGTGCGGATCACGGGCACCCGCAGTCCATGACGACGATGCTCACCAACGCGTCCGCAGCGGGCCCCGCCGTGTCCGGAATCCTGCTGGTCCTGGTGGTCCTGGCCATCGGCGGCGCCCTGGTCGGCTCCGTCCTGCTGGGCGTCCGCAGGCAGAAACGGCGCCGGCCGCCGCCCTACGCCGGCCGGGCCTCCCGGGGACCGGGCCGGCACTCCGGCCGGCGCCGGCCCCGGGACGGGCAGGCGTAGGCCCGCCGACACCGAATTCCGACCCCTGAACCGGAGGAGACCATGACCCGCACCGCCAGAGCACTCGCGATCGTGACCGACTACGGCGTCGAGCAGGACGAACTCCTCGTACCCGTCGGGCACTTGCGCGAGAGCGGTATCCAGACCGACATCGCCGCCGTCTCCCGGGACGGCATCCGCACCCTGATCGGGGACAAGGATCCCGGCGAGACCGTGCAGCCGACCCACACCCTCGCCGAAGCGAACGCCGACGACTACGACCTGCTGGTCGTCCCCGGCGGGACGATCAACGCCGACACGCTCCGGCTGGAGAAGGAGGCCGTCAACCTGGTCCGTGCCTTCGCCGGCTCCGGCCGTCCGATCGCCGCGATCTGCCACGGCCCCTGGTTGCTCGCCGAGGCCGGTGTGGCCGACGGCAAGACCCTCACCTCGTACCCGTCGCTGCGCACCGACCTCGGCAACGCGGGCGCGACCTGGACCGACCGGCCGCTCGTCGAGGACGACTCCGGCGGCTGGCGGCTGGTGACTTCCCGCAACCCCGACGACCTCGACGCGTTCCTGCGCGGCATCGACGCCGCGTTGGAGACCGCACAGCACTGAGGCGGGCCCGCGCCCGTACGCACGCCGTCCGGGGCCGTCCGATGCCGGTCAGCCCCGGGCGGGGTCCCCCGTCCGGGGCTGACCGGGCTCGCCCCCGGCCCGATGTCGAAAACGGATACGATACGTCCGAAACTCCTCAGCAAAGCTCCGCCGAGAGGGCCACTGCTTCATGGCGTCGAAGGTCAAGCCGGTCCCGGGAAGTCCCGCCTGGTGGGCGGGCCGGGCGCCGGCCCCGGAATACCGGCGCGGTCGTCCCCCGATGGAGGTCGGGCAGTTCGTCGACGCGGCCCTGAGACTGATCGACGAGGTCGGGATCCAGGCGCTGACGCTGCGCATGGTCGCCGATTCGCTGGGCTCCGGCACGGCGACGCTCTACCGGCACTTCAGTGGCAAGGACGAGCTCCTCGCCCTCGTCGCCGACAGGATCCTGGGCGAGGTCCGCGTCCCGCCCGAAGACCTCGCCGACCTGCCGTGGCAGGAAGCCGCCAGCGTCTCGGCCGAGGCCCTGTACGGCACGCTGTGCCGGCACCCCGACGCATTGCCCCTGCTGGCGGCCCGGGTCCCCGTCGGTCCCAACGGTCTCCGTGCCAGGGAGGGCCTCATCACGTTGTTCCTGGGCCACGGGTTCCCGGTCGGCCTGGCAGCCCGCGCCTTCACGGCGATCGGCCACTACGTGATCGGCTTCGCCATCCAGCAGCACGGCCCCGGGGCTCCAGGCGCCGACGACCGGTCTCACCTGCGGGAGTACTACGACTCGCTCGACCCGGAGGAGTATCCGGCCACGACGGCTGCGGCGGCGGAGCTGACCTCCGTCCCGCTCCACGAGGAGTTCCGGTTCGGTCTGGACCTGCTCCTCGTCGGGCTGGAACGGGCCAGGCTCGACTCGCCGCAGGAGCAGGAGCAGGAGCCGAAGCCTGAGCCGAAGCCGGCTAAAGCCTCGGAGTGGCACTGACGCGCGCCTCCTACGGTCGTCGTGCCGACGGCCGTTCCGCCGGTCGGCTCCAGCCGATCCAGTCGGCCACGGCGCGGCCCATGACGAGTTCGAGGTCACGGCCCCGCAGCCAGGGCAGTTCCTCGGTGAACATCGTCACCGCCTCCCGCCACGAGCACCGCAGACGCGTGATGTCGGTACCCCAGAACATCCGCTCGGCACCGAACGCGTCGAAGACCTGCCGCAGTACGCCGTGGGTGCTGGTGAAGGGGTAGGGGTCCGTCGCCATGCCCGGTACGCCCGTGGCCTTCACCCCGATGTTGGGGTGGCGGGCGAGGCCGAGGAGGGTGTCGAGGTGAGCCGCCGCCCCGGGCAGCCTCTCGAACGGGTTGGCGGCGAGGTGGTCGATCATCAGGCGGATGCCGGGGTACCGCGCGGCGATGTCGCCGACGGCCGGCAGGTACGGAGGCATCACCATGATCCCCACGGCGATGCCACGACGGTCGGCGGCCTCCCACAGCCAGTCGAGCGCGCCCGACGCCAGGCGTCCGGCCGTCTCCGGCGCCGCCATCACGAAGCGCAGCCCCACCATGCCGGGCTTGTCCAGCCACGCGTCGACGAGGGACTCGTCCGCGGCGGCGTCGAGGGGGAACCAGCCGAGAGTCGCGAACCGCTCGGGGTACCGCTCGGCCGCCTCCACCGCGTAGTCGTTCGCGCCCGCGTCCCAGATCGCCGGGCAGTTGACGGCGCGGTCCACACCGGCCTCGTCCATGTCGCGCAGGGCGTTCTCGACGGTGTACGGTGCGCGCCAGTGGTGCGGTGGCGCGCTCGCGCCGGCCCAGAGGTGGATCTGTGCGTCGATGATCTGCATGGGTGTGCTTCCTCGTCTCAGGACACGACGGCGGGGCTCGGGGTGCCGCACAGGCGGGCCCGCGTCCAGTCGGCGATGAGCGTGTCGCGGTCGTGCCGGTGGTTGTAGACGCAGTGGTCGCCGTCGGAGAAGACGACCATCTGCTTGTCGTCCGTGGGCGCGCCGTCCAGCAGGGTCTGCGCCAGCTCCATCGAGATCATGGGGTCCCCGCCGCCCTGGAGGACCAGGAGCGGATAGCCGGCGTTGGGCCCGTGGGCGAGCGGGGTGACGGTCCTCCAGACGTCCGCGGCCCGCTCCTCGTCCTCGGTCCCGCAGGTGGCCACCATCTTGGAGAAGAAGGTGCCCATGGTCGGGGGCACGAGCCACGGGGCGTGGAGACCGCCGTTGTCCACACACGCCCGGATCCGGGTGTCGGCCGCGGCGACGGCCATGGCGAAGCTGCCTCCCATGCTGTTGCCGACGAACCCGATCGGACCGCCCGGCGAGCGCGCGTCGAGGAAGTCGACGGCGTGCCGGTAGGCCTCGCGCCACTGCGCCGTCAGGTAGTGACCGTGCCTCAGCCTCGTCTCGCCCTGGCCCGGACCGTCGAGCAGCAGTGCGTCGACGCCGCGCGCCGCGAGCGCCTCGCCGATGCTGTCGAAGTCCATGGCCCAGCCCTCGACGCCGCCGATGACGACGGCCGCACCGACCGCGGTCCCGGAGGCGGGGGTCAGCCACCCGGCCAAGGGGCCGCGATCGGTCGCGATCGTGACGCGTTCGCGGTCCGCGCCCAGCTCGGCGGCCTGCGCGTAGAACTCGGCGGCACGCGCGAAGACCGATCGGCGCTCGGCGGTGTCGGACAGCATCATCATCTGGCTCATGCGCAGCAGGGCGGACGCACGGCGAAGGTAGGCGGCCCGCGTCGGCCTGCCGACGGCCCCGGGGGCGCCGTCGACGCGGCGCAGGCACGCGTCCGCGAGGTCGGTGGCAGCCGAGTGCCAGTCCTGGCCCTCGATCACGCGGGCGCGCAGTTCGACGGCATCGGCGTGGTCGACGCCGTAGCCGGTGATGCGCTCCGGGGAGAACTGGCGCAGCGCGGCCCGGGATTCGGCGGAGAGCCTCGCCGTGGCCTCCTCCGTCCCGGTGCGGTGGCCGACGAACGTCAGGGTCACGACCGGGGCCGGGCGGCCCTCGGTGACCTCCTGGGGTGCCGGCATTCCTGAGCTCCTCCTGTTCGACTTGGTCGGGCGGTACGCCGGGGACTGTCCGGCCGGTGGCGGCGGGGCGGGGTGCGCGTCCTCGTCGGCGTGCGGAACGACCGCGGGCGCCCCGGCCGCGTCGTGGGGCGCCGGACGGCCCGGCCGGGTCATTGCGGGGTGTAGGCCGCGGTCGCGGTGGCGAAGGAGGCCGGCCAGTCGGACTTGATGACGGCGGCGATGTACCCGTCCGGCCGGACGAGGATCAGCGCGTCGCCGTCGACGCCGTAGATGCCGGACAGCCGGCCGGTGGCGTCGGTGAGGTGGCCACGGTCGATCCCGCGCCCGTCGCGGACGGCGTAGCGGTGCAGTTCGGCCCCCTCGGACGGCCAGGTCAGGCCGGGCAGGGCCGCGGTGGCGCCGGGGCCGAAGGCCAGCAGTGTGAAGTGCGGTCCCCGGAGGACGTCGAACACGCGGGTGGTGCCGGGGGCGGTGCACGGCGCGTCGGGCGCCCGGTCGCCCACGTGCAGGGTCCTGGTGGCCGGGGCGTCGCCGGGAGCGAGCGGGCCGCCGGCGTAGGTGAGTCCGAGCTGCCGCTCCTCGTCTCCGCGTTTCAGGCCCGCGACACGGTGCCTGCCGAGGCTCCTGTAGAGCTCGCTGGACTTGCCGAGGACGCCTGCGGCGATCGGGAGCCGTTCGGCCTCGTAGCTGTCGAGCAGGTCGTCCGGCGAGCCGGCGATCACCTGCCCGAGCTTCCAGCCCAGGTTGTAGGCGTCCTGCACACCCGTGTTGAGGCCCTGGGCGCCGGCGGGCGTGTGCACGTGGGCGGCGTCGCCCGCCAGGAGGACCCGGCCCGCGCGGTAGCGCTCGACGAGCCGGACGTTGGGCCGGAACACCGAGGTCCAGGTGATGTCGCGGAGCTTGAGGCCGGTGAGGGTGTGGAACCGGCGGGTCAGGGCGGCGTGGTCGAGATCCGGCGCGTCGCCCGGCTTCAGTCGGATCATCACCTGGAACTGGTCGGAGTGCGGCAGCGGGCACGCTCCGGCGGACGCGCCGGGCCACATGTGCCACCGGTCGCGGGACAGTCCGTCGATCGTGCCGTCGATGATGAGGGTCTTGTCGGAGTCGTCGGTCTCCCCGACGAAACCGAGACCGGTCGCCGCACGGACGGCGCTCGCGCCGCCGTCGGCGCCGACGAGGTACCGGGTGCGCACCCGCTCGCCGGTGGAGAGCGTCGCCGTCACGCCGTCGGCGTCCTGCTCGAAGGTCTCCAGGGCGGCCCCGTATTCGATGCGCAGCCCGTGGCGTTCGAGCAGACGGTGCAGGATGGCGTCGGTGCGGTGCTGCGGCAGCAGGAGGATGTTCGGGTACGGCACGTCCGGGGTCGGCCTGTTCCGCTGCTGCATCCGCCACGGCGCGGTGAACGGTCCGAGGTGGAGTCCTGCGAGCGGGTAGGGGCCGCCTTCGGCGTGTGCCTCGTGAAGGACGCCGAGGTCCTCGAACACTTCCTGGGTGCGGGGCTGGATCCCCTTGGCGCGGGAGCCCTGGAAGGCCTGTGTCGCTTTGTCGACGACGCGGACGCGGACGCCGCGCCGCAGCAGGTCGGCCGCCAGGGTGGAGCCGGTGGGTCCGGCCCCGGCGACGAGGACATCGGTGTCGTGGGGTTCTGTCATGGTGATCGGCCTCAAGTTGATCTTGCCGGGAAGGGTGACGGGATTCGGCACCGGGGCCCGTCGAAGGTCCTCCGAAAATCCGCCGAAGGTCCGCCGAAACGGACCGCGCGCTCGCCGGACGGACGTCCGGGAGCCCGGTCGCCGGCTATCGGCTACGGCAGTACCGAAAAGCCTTTTGGATACAACGTAGCCATTTACGGAGGGCGGGGCAAGACCGGCGCACGAAGCGCCCGCTCCAGCGACCGCCCCCCTCCGCGGATGCGGGAGCAGGAGGGCGGCGACCGGGCTCCGGTCGGCAGCCGGCTCGCGCGCAACGTCCTCCGGGCAGCCGAGCCCCCGCACGGGTTGTCGCGCGTCCCGCGCCGGCAGGAGGCAGGGTGGTGGGATCCGTGCGACGCACGGAGCTTCGACACTGAAAGGTGATCGTCATGTCCGACACCGACAGCGGAACCCCACGAGCCCTGGGCCGGTCCCTCCGCCTCGACCACCCGGTCGCATGACCACCCTGACCGGCGCCACCGCCGCCTACCTGGTGAGCCTGCGGGACCCGGCCGGCGCGGTCCGCTGCGCCGTCGTGACGGCGAGCGCCAGGACCGGACCGGCGGGGCACCGCGTCTACATCGACGGCGACGGCGGCCTGGAGGTCGAGATCACCTGCGGCGGCGACCACCGCGTGCTCCGGTGCGCGCCCGGTCTGCGGATCACCTCACTGGCCGGCCTGTCCTGAGGACGCCTGCCGCCCCGGCCTCGCCCACGTCCCTCCCGCTGCCGGGCAGGAACGGCCGGACCTTGGCCTTCACCCCTTGCCGGTTGGCGGACACCCGGCCGCTGTCACCCTTCAGGACCGACTTGGCGACGCCTCCCGGAACGCGCCCGGAACGGTCTGGGCGGGTTCGGCAGGCGCCGACGTCGGCGCCCGGGCCCAGGAGCGGCTGAAGGGCGGGCCTCGGCGGCCCTCAGCTGCCGCCCTCGGCAGGGAGTTGACGCTTGCGGTAGCGGCCGGGGGTCTCGCCGACGAGAGCGGCAAAGGCCTCGATGAAGCTCGTCGGATTGGCCCAGCCGCAGGCGAGAGCGGTGTCGGTGACGGACTTCCCCGCGGCGAGCCGGGTGAGCGCGTGGTGGACGCGGAGCTGAGTGCGCCACTGATGAAAACTCATCCGGAGGTCCTGCCCGAAGAGCCGGCTGAGCGTACGCTCACTCGCCCCGACGCGCGCGCCGAGCTCGGCGAGGGTCTGCTGATTGGCAGGGTCGGCGTAGAGGACGGCGGTCAGCGCCCGGAGCCGGTCGTCGGCCGGCTCGGGCAGATGCAGCGGCTGCTCGGGCGCCGCGGTGAGCTCGTCGACGACGACCGCGTGCAGCCGGTCGACCGCCTCCGGCGCCCGCACACCGGTGTCCGCCTCCTCGGCCGTGAGGGCGAGCAGGGCTTCGCGGGCGAGCCCCGAGACGGTGAGCACCGCAGGATGCGCGGGCAGTCGGGCGGCGAGTGCGTCGAACAGGAACAGAATCCGCATGTCCGCGTTGCCGTGCGCGGTGTGGTGGTGCTCGAAGGCCGCGGGAGTCCACGCCACCCGGGTCGGCGGAGCGATCCACGTGCCCCTGGCGGTGGTCACGGACAGCACGCCGGTGGCCGGATAGACCAGGTGACCGCGGTCGTGGGCATGGGTGGGCAGCCGCTGCCCGTGCGCCAGGGCGATACGGCCGCGTTCCGCGGGATCAAGATGGCGGGTTTCCCCCATGGGTTGGCATCCTACCGGTAGCCCGCCGACCCGGCTCCGCCCGAGAGTGGACGGCATGAACAGCCCACTGACCCATCAGGCCCCAGCGGCCCGCCCGTCGGCGTCCCGGCAGCCGTCCCCTCCCGGACGGGCCGGGGCGCGCACCGTCCAAGCCGCTCTCGCGTTCGGCCTGGCCGCGCTGAACCTGCGCATCGCCGTCGCGTCCCTGTCCCCGCTCCTCACGGAGGTCGAGCACGACGAGCACCTCTCCTCCTTCGGCGGCGGAGCCCTCTCGACGGTGCCGGTCGTCTGCTTCGGGGCGTTCGCGTTCCTCGCGCCCCGGCTCACCCGCCGCTTCGGACCCCACCACCTGCTGTGGTACGCGCTGCTCGCGCTGACCGGCGGCATCGTGCTGCGCTCGGTCCCGGGCGTGCTCGCCCTCTTCGGCGGCACGCTGATCGCCGGTGCGGCGATCGCGGTCGGCAACGTCCTCATGCCGCAGCTCGTCAAGCACGACTTCGCCGGCCGCGCCGGGCTGATGCTCGGCTGCTACTCCCTGGCCCTGTCCGGCGGAGCCGCGCTCGCCGCGGGCGTGGTCGTCCCGCTGGAGTCGGCCACCGGCTGGGGCTGGCGACAGGTGCTCGTGCTGGGGGCCGTCCCGTCCCTCGTCGCCGCCCTCGCCCGGCTTCCCGAACTGCTCGCACCGGAGCGGCGTTCCCCGAACCGCCGGCGGCAGGAGCCGGAGAAGCAGGGAGGAGCCGATACCGCCGCACCCACGCTCAAGGCGCTGTGGCGCGACCGAACGGCCTGGGCGGTGACCCTGTACATGGGCCTGCAGTCCCTCGGCTACTACGCGATCCTCTCCTGGCTGCCGACGCTTCTGCAGGACCACGGCATGAGCGCCGGCCAGGCCGGATGGATGCTCTCCTTCTCCAGCTTCCCCGGCATGGCCGCATCCTTCGCGGCACCCTGGCTGCAGGAGCGGCTGCGCCCGGCCTTCGTCGCGCCCCTGGCGGCCGCCCTGCTGTGCGCGACCGGCTTCGTCGGCCTGCTCACGTCCCCCGTGTCGGGCGCCTACCTCTGGATGACCGCCCTCGGGCTGGGCCAGGGCCTCGCCGTCGGCCTCGCCCTCGGCTACATCGTCGCCCGCTCGCCCGACGCGCACCACACCGGCCGGCTCTCGACGATGGCCCAGGGGATCGGCTACCTCATCGCCTGCCTCGGCCCGCTCGGTCTCGGCCTGCTGCACTCCGCGAGCGGGGGATGGTCGCTGCCCGTCACCGTGCTGCTCGCCGTGCTCGTCGCGCAGACCGTCGCGGCCTTCGGCGCGAGCCGCGACCGCCATGTCCTGGCGTCCTCCTGAAGGGCCACGGCCCGCGAGCGCGGCAGGGACGTCCTAGCCCACCGCGGACAGGAAGCCCTCCAGCACGGCCGTGAACGCCTGCGGGTCGTCCAGCCACGGGTAGTGGCCGGCGCCCGGCTGGACGGCGAGCGTCACCTCGGCGAAGAGTGACGCGGCGTCGGCGGCGGCTCCGGCGGTGGGCCACAGGTCCACCTCGCCCGCGAGGAGCAGCGTCGGGCGGTGCAGGGCGCCCAGGCGCCGGCGGAGTTCCCCGGCGTCGGGCGTGTAGCCCTGGTAGTAGTGCTCGCTGACGGGGAGCGCGCGCTGGGCGGGGTCGGCGGCGGCATGGGCGCGCGCGGCGTCGTCCCAGCGGCCGTACATCAGCGGCTCGAAGGCGAGTCGGTACGGCGCGGCCTCGGCGAAGCTGTTCGCGGTCGTCATGTGCCGGTGCGCCGCCACGGCCCCGGCGTGCCAGGGCTCGGCCGCGCGGGCGGCGATCACCTCGTCCACACCGGTGTCGGAGGGCAGTCCGACGGCGGCGAACGAGGGGGTGACCAGGGTCAGGCTGTTCAGCCGGTCGGGGTGGGCGGCGGCGTAGAGCATGGCCAGGCTGCCGCCGGCGGAATGGCCGAGCAGGTCGACGCGGTCCAGGCCGAGGTGGCGGCGCAGTGCCTCGACGTCGGCGACCAGGCGGTCGACGCGGTAGGTGGCCGGGTCGGCGGGAATCGCGGAGGCGCCGGT
This sequence comes from Kitasatospora sp. NPDC002965, assembly GCF_040611255.1. Taxonomy (NCBI): domain Bacteria; kingdom Bacillati; phylum Actinomycetota; class Actinomycetes; order Kitasatosporales; family Streptomycetaceae; genus Kitasatospora; species Kitasatospora sp. NPDC002965. The sequence continues at coordinate 33,524 of NZ_JBEXNT010000070.1, forward strand.
GCCCCGGGTGTCCGGCAGGATCAGCGTGCGGTGGGCGGACAGTCCGCCGAGGTCGCCGAGGTACTCGGCCGCGCGGCCGGGTCCGCCGGGGAGGCAGAGCAGCGGCGGGCCGTCCCCGAGCGTGCGGAAGGCGAGCGTGGTTCCGTCGTACGAGGTGAAGAACTCCATGGCGGACAGCCTGGGGGACGGCGGCCGGGCCCGGCTATCGTTCAGCCAGGGCTAAACGATCAGCGGAGTGGGGCGGACGTGGCGGTGGAGATCCGGCTCTCGGCGGCCGAGGTGGCGCGGGTGCGGCTGGCGGTGTCGCCGCTGGCCGAGACGGTGCTCGGAGTGCGGGCGGCGCTCGGTGTCGGTGGGCACGAGGTGCACCGGCCGTGGGTGCGCGAGGCGCAGCCGGTGCTGGCGGAGGAGCCGCAGTTGCCGTTGCTGCGGACGCTGCTCGAAGGCTGCCTGCCGTCGTTCCTGTTCCCCGTGCCCGAGGAGCGCCTGCCGGCGTTCGACGCCGAGGTGGCGGGCTTGCGGACGACGGACCCGGCGTACGTCGTGGCGGAGTGCGCCGCCGCGCTGGGCGCCCGGGCCGGGCGGCTGCCGGAGCCGGCCGTGCTGCTGGAACGGGCCGCCGATGCGCTGACGCGCTGCCACGCCCGGCTGGTGGCCCCGCACTGGGGGCGGATGCGGGCGGTGCTGGAGGCGGACCTGGGCCGGCGGGCGGTGGCGCTGGTGGACGGCGGGGTGGAGGGGCTCTTCGCGCAGTTGCACGGCGACGTGGTCTGGCGGGAGGGCGAGTTGGTGGTGCACGGGCGCCGCCGCTCGGGTGCGGCGTGGACCGTCGAGGCGGGCGGCCACGGGCTGGTGCTGATGCCGTCCGTCTTCGGCTGGCCGGACGTGATCGTCGACCACTCCCCCCGCACCGCCGCCTCCATCCGCTACCCGGCCTCCGGCGTCGGGCTGCTCTGGGAACAGCCCCGCCCGACCTCCGCCGGCCTCGCCGCCGTCCTCGGCCGCACCCGCGCCGCGCTGCTCTCCGAACTCGGCGAACCGCTGAGCACCCCCGACCTCGCCGCCCGCCTCGGTGTCACCGCCGGCGCCGTCTCCCAGCACCTCGGCGCCCTCCGCGCCGCCGGTCTGGTGACGACCCGCCGCACCGGCCGCACGGCCGTACACCTGCGCACCCGGACGGGCACGGTGCTCACGGCCGAACCCTCGGGCTGACCGGGACCGGGCACCGCGGGAACGACTGCCGGCGCCCCGAACGGGTAGACGCGCGGCATGCTCACGTTCGGCATGGAGGAGGAGTACCTCCTCCTCGACGCGGTGACCGGACTGCCCCGCGCCCGGGCCGTCCAGGTCCGGGACGCGGCCGGACTGCAGCCCGCCCTGGACAGCGGCGAGGTGCAGCACGAGCTGCTCCAGGCCCAGCTGGAGGTGGCCACCCCGGTCTGCCACGACCTCGACGAGGGCGGCGGCCACCTCCTCCGGATGCGCCACGCACTGGGCCAGGCCGCCCGCGCGGACGGTTGCGTGCTCGCCGCCTGCGCCGCCGCCCCGTTCGCCGACACCGACGGACTGCCCGTCCCCGTCACACCCACGGCCCGCTACCGCGCCATGCGCGGCGACACCGGGCGCCTGACCGACGAGCAGTTGATCGCCGGCATGCACGTCCACATCGGCGTCCCCGACCGGGCCGCCGGCGTCACCGTGCTGAACCGGCTGCGCCCCTGGCTGCCGCTGCTGATCGCGTTCGCCGCCAACTCGCCCCTGTGGCACAGCACGGACACCGGTTTCGCCTCCTGGCGCACCCCGGTCTTCGGACGCTGGCCCGTCAGCGGGCCGCCCCCGCACTTCGACGGCGACCGCGACTACGACCGCCGCACCACGGCGCTCGTCCGCGACGGTCTGATCCCCGACATCGGACAGCTCTACTGGCACGTCCGGCTCTCCGAGCGGTACCCGACGGTCGAGACACGCGCCATGGACGTCCAGCTCCGGCCCGACGAGGCGGTCATGCTGGCCGGCGTGGTCCGTGCCCTGGCAACCCGTGCACTCGCCGACGAGCACGCGGGACGGCCGGGCCCGGCCGTCCTGCCGGAGCAGCTGGCGGCGGCCGTCTGGCACGGCGCCCGCCACGGCTGCACCGGCACCGTGTTCGACCCCCTCGCCGGCCGGCTGGTCGCCCCGGCCGCCGCGGCGGCGACGCTCCTGGAGCACGTGGACGCCGCTCTGGAGGCCGACGGCGAACACCGCCACGTCGTCCCGGTGCTGGAGCGCCTGCTGCGCGAGGGCAACGGCGCCGTGCGCCAGCGCCGCGTCCTGCGCGAGCACGGCCGACGGCAGTTCCTCGCGATGATCGCCGACCAGACCACCGGGGCCTGAACCGCACGGTAGCGGCAGGATCACGGCCCGCGACCCGGGTCAGGGGCGTCGCTCACGGTCCGAGGCGTCTGTCACCTCAGCCGTCTCAGCCGCCTGCTGAAAGGCGACGATCGCTTCACCGTTGGATCTCGCCCATTCGGTCAGCAGGGCGATGGGCCCCTCCAGGGTGCGCCCGAGCTCGGTCAGGCCGTATTCCACGCGGGGTGGCGCTTCGGCGTAGGTACGCCGCTCGACGAGCCCGTGGTCCTGGAGCCGGCGCAGCGTCTGCGTCAGCACCTTGCGCGAGACGCCGCCGATCAGCTCGACCAACTCGCCGTGCCGCAAGGGACCGTCACTCAGCGCAAAGAGGGTGACCACGGCCCACTTGCCGGCAATGACCTCGACGGCCAGGCGGGCGGGGCAGTCGGAGAGGAAGACGGTTCCGGGACGGAGACTCATGAGCTGAACGGTACCTACAGGTACCTGTCGGCTGCCTAACGTCGACGGCATGCAGCGCACCGTCCCGACGGGCACCGAGGCCGGCATCCTCTCGCCCCACTCGCACGACCCGAGACGGCGCCTTCCCTGCTGAACCGCCAACTCGGCTGCCCCGTGCCCGGGGTGTCCACCGCTCCGCACCCGCATGCGTGCACCTCCACCTGCCGGCAGGACCACCCGCTCACACCAAGGAAGCATCCGTGTCCCACTCGACCACCTACGTCCTCGTCCACGGCGCCTGGCACGACGGGCAGTCCTGGAACCGCGTCGCCCCGCTGCTCACCGCCCGGGGCCACCGTGTCTTCGCTCCGTCCCTCACCGGCCACGGGGACAAGGCGCACCTGCTCAGCCCCGAGACCGGGCTCACCACCCACGTCGACGACATCGTCGGCCTCGTCCTCGACCACGACCTCGGCGACGTCGTCCTCGTCGGGCACAGCTACGCGGGAATGGTCATCTCCGGCGTGGCGAACCGTGTCCCCCAGCGCATCTCCCGCCTGGTGTACATCGACGCGATGGTGCCGACGCACGGTGAGAACGCCATCGATGTCATGCCGTTCACCCAGGTCCTGATCGACGGTGCCGCCGGCAGCGCCCAGCCCTGGCGGATTCCGCCGCTGCCGGAGTTCCGCCCGCCGCTCGGCCTGTTCGGTGTCACCGACCCCGGCGACATCGCCTGGCTCAGGACCACGCTCTCGGACGAGTCGGTCCTCTGCTTCCAGCAGCCGGCCGAGATGGACAACCCCGCACAGGCGCTGATCCCCCGGCTTCACATTCTCTGCGTCGGCAGCGAGCCCGAAGGCGTCACTCGCCGACCCGTCCCGAACGCTCAGCCCAACGGCCGGCCGTCTCGCGTCTACGAGTTGGAGAGCGGCCACGATTCCATGATCACCAAGCCCGTGGAGCTCAGCGACCTGCTGCAAAGAAGCGTCTGACGCGGCGGGGCCGCCGTCCGGATGAATCGACCGCCCGGGGGCCATACCCGACTCCGGGCGGGGTAGGCGGGGCTCATGCGAGCTCTCGTCATCAACTGCACCCTCAAACCGTCCCCCGAGCCGTCGAACACCGAGGCCCTGGCCGACGTCGTCGCGAACGAACTCACCAGCCTCGGTGTGGAGGTGGAAACCGTCCGCGCCGTCGACCTGGACATCCGGCCCGGAGTGGGGACGGACATGGGCCACGGAGACCAGTGGCCGCCCGTGCACGACAAGCTCACGTCCGCCGACATCCTGATCGTCGCCTCCCCGACCTGGGTCGGCCGCCCGTCCTCCGTGGCGCAGCGCGTCCTGGAGCGGATGGACGCGATGATCTCCGAGACGGACGACCGCGGAGTGCCGGTCGCCTACGGCAAGGTGGCCGGCGTCGTCGTCACCGGGAACGAGGACGGCGCCCACCACGTCATCAGCGAGATCTCCGGCGGCCTGGTCGACATCGGTTACACGATTCCCGCCCAGGCCTGGACCTACTGGCACCTGGGCCCCGGTCCCGGCCCCGACTACCTGGACGACGACAAGGGCCACGACTGGGCCCACTCCACCGGTCGCACCATGGCGGCCAACCTCCACCACGTGGCCTCCGCCCTCACCGGGCGCCCCTGGCCGGCCCCTGCCGAGTGAGCCCGGGGCCCGTCCCGTCCGGGCATGACGGTGGCCGGCACCGAGTACTCGGTGCCGGCCACCGTCATGCCGCGGTCGTCGTCGTTCCACGGTTCTCCGTTCGCCTGACCGGCAGCGCACCCGGCGAACGCCCCGCGGGCCGATCAACCGGGCCGGTGCGAGCGGTCGCCGTGCCGGGGCCGGGTACCCGTACCCTGCTCGGCGTCGTCGTCGGCCGGTGGCGCGGCGTACGGGCTACGTGGGTCGGCCGCGGCGGCCGCACTCTCGGCGGTGGCGTCGTAGCCCTGCCGCACAGGGCCGCTGTCGGGGCGATCCGGGTCGGGCCCGTCCGCCGGGTCCCCGTCGTCGGAGGCGTTGTCGTAGGCGCCGTCGGAGGCGTTGTCGGAGGCGTTGTCGCCGTACGATCGGTCGGCGGGCGGCCCGGTTCCGGCGGCAGCCGCCCGCTCGTTCCGGTCCTCGCGCTGCGGGTCCTCGTCTGCCACGGGAGGCTCCTCGGGTTCGTTGCGTGCGTGTCTCGTTCAGTGGCGTGACCCTTGCCGGGCCGACCCCGTCGTGCGCCGGCCGGCGCGGGGTGTCAGGGAAGCGGGGTGCCGCCGGTCGCGTTGATGATCTCCGCGGTGATGTAGGAGGCCTGCTGGGAGGCGAGGAAGACGTACGCGGGCGCCATCTCGGCGGGCTGGGCGGCGCGGCCGAGCGGGGACTGCTCGCCGAAGTGGGCGACCTTCTCCTCGTCCATGGTGGCCGGGATGAGCGGCGTCCACACCGGACCGGGGGCGACGGCGTTGACCCGGATGCCCTCGGGGGCGAGCTGCATCGCCAGGCCCTGGGTGAACGCGACGATCGCCGCCTTGGTCATGGCGTAGTCCAGCAGGTGGGGGCTGGGCTTGTACGCCTGGACGGAAGCGGTGTTGACGATGCTCGCGCCCTCCCCCAGGTGCGGCAGAGCGGCCCGGGTCAGCCAGAACATGCCGTACAGGTTGGTCTTCATCACCCGGTCGAACTGGTCGCTGGGGATCGCGGCGAGCCCTTCGGGCCTCGACATCTGGTAGGCGGCGTTGTTGACCAGGATGTCGAGGCCGCCGAAGTGGGCATGGGCCCGGTCCGCCAGCCCGGTGCAGAAGTCCTCCTCCCGGATGTCCCCCGACACGGCCAGGGCCCTGCGGCCCGCCTCCGTGACGAGCCGCACCGTCTCCTGCGCGTCCTCGTGTTCCCCGGGTAGGTGGCAGAACGCCACATCGGCGCCCTCCCGCGCGAACGCCAGGGCCACGGCGCGGCCGATGCCCGAGTCGCCGCCGGTGATCAGGGCCCGACGGCCTGCCAGCCGCCCGCTGCCGCGGTAGGTGGCCTCGCCGTAGTCCGGTTCGGGCTCCATGGCCGCACCGCTGCCGGGGTGCGGCTGCGACTGGGCCGGGAACGGCGGCCCCGGGTACTGCTCGACCGGATTGCGCGGGGTGTACTGGTCCTTGCTCACATCACCACTTCCTCGACGGTCGCTGTCGGTGCCCGCCGCGCCGCCGTCCACTGCGCGGCGGTGTGCCCGGGTCCGAACTCCAGGGGTCCGGTCAGCGGGCGGACCCGGACGGCCCGGGGAAGCGGTCCCAGACCCGGTGTGCGGCGAGGAGGCCCACGACCCTGTCGACGACCTCCTCCCCCACGCCGCCGAGGACGATGCCGGGGGCACCGGCGGGGATACCGGCCGCTGTCAGGGCCTGCTCGGCGGTGCCCCAGCCGCCGATGGCCTTGGCGTGCCGCCACGCCTCGGCGAGCAGCAGGGTGACGCGCGGGTCGACCGGCGCACCCGGGTTGCCGGGCGCTCCCGCCCTGGCGTCCCGGCCACCGTCGGCGTCCAGGCCGGGGGCGGGGGTTCCGGCGAGCAGGACGGCGTCGAACTCGGTCGAGCGGGCGGTGGCGAAGGTCCGCCGGACAGGGACGGGATCGACGCCCTCGGCCGTCAGCTCCCCTCCGGTCGGGGCGATCACCAGAGGCACCAGGCCGGCGTCGAGGACCGCGCGCCGTACGGCGGCGAGCTGTGCGAGGTCACCGGCGGGGTCGGCGACGATGCCGATGACGCGGCCGTCGGTCGGCCACTCCTGCCCCAGCTGGGACAGGGCCGGACTCGGCGCGGGATCCGCGAGCGGCTCCGAGGCCTGCGGCGCGGGCAGGCCCAGCCCGTGCGCGACCTGTGCGCACAGGTACGGGTCGATGTTGGCGAGTGCCAGCAGGGCCCGTTCCTTGACGGCCTGGTGGTAGCACTTGTTCAGTTCGAAGGTGTACGCGGCGATGATGTGCTCGCGCTCGGGCGCGCTCATGCTCAGCCAGAACAGCCGGGCCTGGCTGAAGTGGTCGCCGAACGACGCCGGGGCCTCACGAACCTTGGACGCGGCCGCGATCGGGGTGGGGTGCTCGATGAAGGCGTGGTCGCCGGCGCCGGCGAAGAACGGGCAGCCGCCGTCGAGGGAGTTGGGCTTGTAGGGGGCGACGCCGCTGTGGACGGCGTCCTGGTGGAAGCCGTCGCGCAGCATGTCGTTGACGGGCGCGTGGGTGCGGTTGACCGGGATCTGCGCGAAGTTCGGGCCGCCGAGGCGGGTGATCTGGGTGTCGAGGTAGGAGAACAGGCGCCCGGCGAGCAGCGGGTCGTCGGTGACGTCGATGCCGGGGACGAGGTGCCCGGGGTGGAAGGCGACCTGCTCGGTCTCGGCGAAGAAGTTCGTCGGGTTGGCGTTGAGAGTCATCAGCCCGATCGGCTGCACGGGGGCGAGTTCCTCGGGGACGATCTTGGTGGGGTCGAGGAGGTCAATGCCCTCGAAGGTCTGCTCGGGAGTGTCGGGGAAGGTCTGGATGCCCAGCTCCCACTGCGGGAACGCGCCGGCCTCGATGGCGTCGGCGAGGTCGCGGCGGTGGAAGTCAGGGTCCGTGCCGGCGATCAGCTGGGCCTCCTCCCAGACCAGGGAGTGCACGCCGAGCCTCGGCTTCCAGTGGAACTTCACGAGGGTGGTGGCGCCGCCGGCGTCGACGAGGCGGAAGGTGTGGATCCCGAAGCCCTCCATCGTCCGGTAGGAACGGGGGATGCCGCGGTCCGACATGTTCCACAACGTGTGGTGGGTGGCCTCGGTGTGCAGGGACACGAAGTCCCAGAAGGTGTCGTGGGCGCTCTGCGCCTGCGGGATCTCCCGGTCCGGGTGCGGCTTGCCGGCGTGGATGACGTCGGGGAACTTGATCGCGTCCTGGATGAAGAACACCGGGATGTTGTTGCCGACGAGGTCGAAGACGCCTTCGGCGGTGTAGAACTTCGTCGCGAATCCTCGGGTGTCACGCACGGTGTCGGCGGAGCCGCGCGAGCCGAGGACGGTGGAGAACCGCACGAACACCGGCGTCTCCACGCCCTCCGCCAGGAACGCGGCCCTGCTGACTCCGGCCGCAGTACCGTATCCGCGGAACACGCCGTGGGCGGCGGCGCCACGGGCGTGGACCACCCGCTCCGGGATCCGCTCGTGATCGAAGTGCGTGATCTTCTCGCGCAGGTGGTGGTCCTGCAACAGCACCGGACCGCGAGGACCGGCCTTCAGCGAGTGGTCGGAGTCCGGCAGCCGTGTGCCGTTCGCCGTGGTGAGGAAGCCGCCGTTCTGCGCCCGGACGTCGTCGACCGCCCCGCCGTCCCGTCCGGTGGCGGACAACGGCGCGGGCGCCCGCTGGTCGGGTGAGGGGGGAAGCGGGGCCCGGGGCTCGGTGGGCTCGGCCACCGGCGGCGGCTCCGTACCCGGTGCACCCGGGACCTTCGCCTCGGGACGGCTCGTCTCGTCGGTCAGGGCATCGATGACGGCGTCAGCCGCCCTCTTGAGGGGACCCGGCGTTTCCATGAGCGTTCTCACCTTCGGGTAGGGGTGGCACGCAACCGCCACGGGGGCGGCGCGGTTCCTGAGGAGTCGTGCTCGGGTGGAGGGCTCCCGGGGGCGGGCCGTGTCCTGGGACCGCGCGGCCGCACCATCAGTGCCCCCGCTCCATCGCGTCTGCCCCGGTGGCGACGTACCAAGCAGATGCCTGCCCTGCAGTCCCGCGGCGGGACGGGGTGCGCAGAGAAAACGGACTCAAGGCCACCGCGAAGTACCGCCCGCCCCGGGTGCGCTCGATCCTGCTGGACGGTGTCGAACCTCGCATCCCGACGGCTGTCCACAGCCGAGACGGTCGGCGGCACGATCCTGAGGTTTCGGCATCGGGACGGCTTGTGGAACGGACCCGATCGTCGACCGCCTGCGGGAACCGTCAGGGCCCCGGGGGTGCCTCCAGGACCTGCTGGAAGCCGCGACGGCGGTCGGCCGGGAACGCTGCCTGTCGTGCATCGACTGAGCCGCGTCGGTCTGTCCCGTCCGACAGCCCTCCCTCCCGCCGGGAGTCACCCGTCGGTGGTGGCCCCTGACACACCCCCGTCACGCTCCGGTCGGTCGGACAGTTCCGTCCACAGGTCGAGGAAGGCCCGCAAGGGCGCACACGGCCGGGTGCCCGCCCGCCACACGAACACCTTCCGCAGACGGATGGCGGGCTCCAGCGGCACGACGTCGAATCGACGGTCGGCGGCGAGGACCGGACTCGCGCGGGACGTCAGGGCGATCCCGATCCGCTCGGCCACCAGGGCGAGTTGGAGGGCGACGTCGTTCGTCGCGTAGGCGATGTCCAGCCGCAGTTCCTCCGCGGCGAAGGCCTCCCGGATGAACGCGTGCACTCCGCTGTCGGGGCCGTAGCTGATGACCGGGCTCCGGACCGCCTCGTCGAGGGTCATCGGACGGTTCGCGGGCCGGCTTCCGGCGGGGAGGACCGCGACGATCCGGTCCTCCAGCAGCACGCGCGCGGCGACGGCGGAGGGTTCGCCGTCCGGCGGTCCCGCGACCACGGCCGCGTCGATCGCCCCGTCGCGGACCTTCGCCAGCAGCGACGGGCTCGACGCCCCGACGAGACTCACCGCGACCCGCGGATACCGGCGGTGGTACTCCCCCAGCAGCCGGGGGACGGCGGTCCCTTCCAGGCCGCCGACGGTCCCGAGCGCGAAGGAACCGCCGAGCAGGCCGGAACGGTCGGCGAACTCCAGGACGGCCGACGCGGCCGACGCCAGACAGGCCCGGGCGTGCGGCAGCAGGGCGGTGCCGCCGGAGGTGAGGACCACCTGCCGGGGCAGCCGTTCGAACAGGGGCTCTCCCAGCTCCTTCTCCAGGGCCTGGATCTGCTGGCTGATCGCGGGCTGCACGACGTGACAGCGGGCCGCCGCCTTCGTGAACGACCGCTCCTCCGCCACCGCGACGAAGTACTCAAGCGTACGGAGCTCCATGGCTGACAAGCTATCAACTGCGCACCTCAGCGACCGGATTGCGCCCGACTCCGACCGATCGCGAGCCCGGAACGACGACCCCGGTCCGATCAGCGATCGTGACGGCTGCCATCACCGCCGGGTATTGGACGCGCGCGGCCGGGGCACCGAAGCTGGTGACAGGGCGTCGGCCGGACCGGGGCCCCGGCGAAGGGTGAGGACAGGCAGATGAGAGTGACCGTCGTCGGCGGCGGCATCGCCGGACTGACCTGCGCCCTGAGCCTGCACGCCGCCGGCTTCGCGCCGCGGGTGTACGAAGCGGCACGGAAGGTCGAGGCGGTCGGCGTCGGGATCAACCTGTTGCCGCACGCCGTCCGGGAACTCTCCGAACTCGGCCTGGACGGCGAGCTGGCCTCCGTCGCACTGCCCCCGCACCGGTTGAGCTACCGGGGCCGGACGGGCGAGACACTCTGGGAGGAGCCGCTGGGACGCGCGGCCGGGTACCGCTGGCCGCAGTACTCGGTGCACCGCGGCCGACTGCAGATGCTGCTGCTGGCGGCAGTACGGGAGCGGCTGGGGCCGGACTCGGTCCGCACCGGCCTGCTGTTCCAACGGTTCGAGCAGGATGCGGGCGGCGTCCGAGCCCACTTCCTGGACCGGTCGAGCGGTCTGCCCGTGGTCGACGACGCCGACGTGCTGGTCGGCGCGGACGGCATCGACTCCGTGGTCCGCGGCAGGTTGTACCCGGACGAGAGCGCCCCGAGCGGGAACGGCGTCCACATGTGGCGCGGGGTCGCACCGCACCCGCACATCCTCGACGGCCGTTCGATCGTGGTGGCCGGGGGCACCCCCGGTGCGAAGTTCGTCGCCTATCCGATCGAGGACCCCGCGACCGCGGGCGCCGATGCCCTGGTGAACTGGGTCCTGGAGGTCCGGCACGGGCCGTCCGCCCCGCCTCCGGGCGGCCCCGGCCGTCGCGTCACCGAGGCGGAGGCCCGCGCCGGGCTGTCGTCGTGGAAACTGCCGTGGATCGACCTCACGAAACTCGCCGAACGCTCCACGGCGATCGTCGAGTACCCGATGACCGACCGCGACCCCCTGCCGCGCTGGAGCTTCGGGCGGGTCACCCTCCTCGGTGACGCCGCACACCCGATGTTCCCCATGGGCATGAACGGCGGCTCGCAGTCCGTCGTCGACGGCCGCGTGCTGGCCTGGTGCCTGGCCCGTGACGACGACCCCGCCGCCGCGCTCCGCCGCTACGACCGGATGCGCCGGCCGGCCGTCAACGCGATCGTCCTGGCCAACCGGGACCTGGGACCGGAGGAGACCATCGCGCGGGCCGAGGAGCACGGCGGGGCGCTGCCCGTCGGGGAGGCCGAGAGGATCGCGACCCGCTACAAGACGCTGGCCGGGGCCACCGTGACCCAGGTCAACACCCACCCGTCCTGGACGGTCCCTGCCGTCGCCGGTCAGGAGCGGCTCGTCAAGGGGCAGTGACGGGTCAGGACCCTCGTTCCGGCGGTCCCGGGCGGACCCCTCTCGGGCGGGGCCGGGGCCCCACAGCCCGAACCTCGAACCCGGTCCGGCATCGGCCTACGCCAGGCGGGGCAGCCCCGGACGACGGTGCTCGGCCGAGGCCGTCCGGAGCCCCGCCGCACCTCCCGGTGGACGGTCATGGACATGTCTACCGTTCGGGTCCGCCGACCCGGGCGCCGGGCCGGATCCGCGTGCTAGAACCGGCAGCGGGCGTGAACCCGCGCCCCGAAGCACCGTGCGACCCCATGCCACCGACCACGCCTCGGGAGACTCATGTCCGCCGCACGCACCTCACGCACCCGCCCGGTCCGCCTGCTGCTCGCCGCCCTCGCCGCCCTGACGCTGCTGCTCTCCGGAGCAGCGGGCGCGACCGCCGCGACCACCTCCACCACGGCCGTCACCGGCCTGGACGGCGTCTGGGCCTGCACCGTGCCCACCGGTTACGTCTTCGACCAGGTCGTCCAGGACACCCAGTGCAGCTCGGGCAGTTGGACCGCACCCCGGTTCCACCTGCGCACCCCGGTCGACGGGCTGACCTCGTGCCGTCAGGCGCCGGGCTTCACCTACGACTTGATCACCTACACCTACGGCTGCAGCCAGCAGCCGAGCGTGCCCTCGACGACCTTCCGCATCCGGGTCCCGGTGAACGGCCTGTGGGCCTGCGTCGTCCCGGCCGGCTTCACGTACAGCTTGAAGACGACCACCACGGACTGCAGCTACAACCCCGGCGTCCCGTCCACGAAGTACCAACTGCTCGGCTGAGCCTGCTCGTACGGGTGGCGCGGGCCTCGCGCCACCCGTACGACGGGCCGCCCTGCCGCCGGTTCGCCCCGCGGGCCTCGAACTCCCCCGGCCGGCAGCCGACGCGGGACGCCGGCGGCGGGCCGGCGGCGGGCCGGCGGCGGGCGGGCGGCGGCTCAGACGACCAGGACCCGGCGCCCGCGGGTGTGGCCGGCGCGGCTGTCGGTGTGCGCCGCCGCCGCCTCGGTGAGCGGGTACGACTTCTCGACCGGGATGTGGAGCCTGCCCCGGGAGATGAGGTCGACGGCCTCGGCGAGCGCGTCCGGCACGCTCCCGGCCACGCCGGAGAACCGGACGCCCAGCTGCGGCGCACCGAGGTCGGCGATGGAGACGACCTTGCGCGGGTCCCCGGTCAGCTCGACGAGTTCGCGGATCACGCCCGAGCCGGCCAGGTCGAGGGCCGCGTCGACCCGGCCCAGGTGCCGCACCCGTTCGACCCAGCCGTCGTGGTAGGTCGTGGCGAGGGCGCCCAGGCCGCGCAGGTAGTCCTGGTTCGCAGCCCCGGCCGTGCCGATCACCGCGATGCCGCGCGCGCGGGCGATCTGCAGCACCGCCGACCCGACGCCGCCGGACGCGCCGCTGACCAGCAGCGTCTGCCCGGGCCGCACGCCGACCTCGCGGATGACGCGCAGCGCGGTCTCCACCACCGACGGGTAGCCGGCCGCCTCCTCGAAGGTCAGCCCCTCGGGCATCCGGGCCCAGGCCGACAGCACGGCGAATTCGGCGTACGTGTCGGCGCCCTCGCCGAACACGCGGTCGCCGATCCCGATCCCTTCGACACCCTCGCCGACCTCGTCCACCACCCCGGCGGCGTCCAGGCCGACCCCGGCGGGCAGCTCGATCGGATGGGCTCCCAGGACCTGACCCTCCCGGATCCTCCAGTCGACGGGGTTGACACCCGCCGCCCGCACGGCGATGCGTATCCGACCGGGGCTCGCGCGGGGCTCCTCGGCCTCCACCAGGTGCAGGACCTCGGGACCGCCGAACTCGGCGAAGCTGATTTTCCTCATGCGACCGAAGATAGCCCTAACCGTTAGCTTTTCACAACGGTGAGGGATTCCTACCTGGTAGTGTCAGGACATGATCGAGCCGCCCGGACGCCGCGAACGCAAGAAGGCCGCGACCCGTCAGAAGATCGCTGACACCGCGCTGCACCTCTTCCTGGAGCGCGGGTACGACGCCGTGGGCATCCGCGACGTGGCGGCCGAGGCCGACGTGGCCGTCACCACCGTCTTCGCCCACTTCGCCTCGAAGGAGGCGCTGGTGTTCGAGCGCGACCAGGACTTCGAGCAGCGCCTCACGCGGGCGGTGACCGACCGCCCTCCGCACGAGCCGCTCATCCCGGCGCTGCACCGCGAGGTCCAGGCCCAGGTGCGGCACTGCACGGCGGAGGGCAGTGCCCCCGTCCGGCGCATGATCGAGGGATCACCCGCCCTTCAGGAGTACGAGGAGTCGATGAGCCTGCGTCACGCGCAGGCGCTGGCGGCGGCGCTGGCCGCCGATCCCCACCTGTCCCGGAGCGCGACGGCCTGCCGGGCCACCGCGCGGTTCGCCATCGACGCCTACGCGCTGGGCTGCCGGGCGGACGATCCCGGGGCCACGGTGGACGAGGTCTTCCGGATGATCGAGGCGGCCTGGGAGGCCACCGCGCCCTGAGCCGGGTGCCGGCGCGGCCCAGGGCCGCGTGTCACACCGCGCGGCCCTGTGCGGTCAGTCGGGTGGAACGCGGCGCATGCCACGTTCTCACCTCACCGAAGCCGCTGGAGGTCGGAAAGCCGTGCTGGCAAGAACCCGCCGGAGCAGGATCGCGCACCGCCTGAAGGTGTTCCTGGTCACCGCTCTCGCCGTCGCCGCCACTGGGATCTGGGCACAACCCGCAGCTGCGGATGTCCGGCCCGGCCAGTGGAGGTACCTGCACACCAAGATCATCCAAGACGCCGCGTCGGACATCTCGGGCGAAACCGAGTACACGAACGTCGTCACCGCCATCCGTCAAGCCGCGGGTCACCCGTTCGACGGCGACATCCGCGAGATCCAGGACCATGCGGGCGGGCTCATCGTCCTCGAAATCGAGGGCGAACTGAGCCAGCTGCGGGGCACGCTCCTGATCAACCCGCAGTCGCTCTACATCGCAGGGTTCGTGACCGCCCACAACGCCTACTTCTACTTCCGGGACGCCGCCCCCAGCGTCATCTCGGAGATCCACCAGCTGGCCCTGTCGCAGAACGGCCGCGCCCTCCCGCTCCAGATGAACGGCAGCTGGGGCGACTGGGAGCAGCGGATCAACGCGTCGGGCGTCGGGCTCCAGAGGAACTTCAACACCGCGGACTTCGGCAGTGCCAGCTGGTACCTCTGGAGGATGACCGTCGGTGCCCACCACGATCACCTCCCCCAGATCGCGGAGGCCATGCGCACCCTGGCCGCCGCCTACGAACTGGGCGTGCGCTGGACCAGCTTCCGTGACGACGTCGCCCGCGCGATGGGGCGGACGACCTACGAGACGAGGACCTCGGTCTACGACGAGGGGTCGATGGAGGTCCGTCGCTCCTGGGCGCGTTGGACCAACTGGGCCGCCCGGCACGCGGAGTGGTGGAGGAACCACCGGGCCGCCGAGGCCGCGACCCGGCTCCCGGAGAACTTCGAGATCGGCCCGATCAACGGGACTCTCCGCACCATGGGGGACATCCACCGGGAGATCCGGATGACCCCGTACCTCGGGCCCTCCCGCTAGACCGCCGGAGCCCGCCGAGCCGGCTCGGGGCCCGGCCGGACGGGGCGACGGGCGGCGGGCGGGGCCCCGGGCTGC
>NZ_JBEXNT010000071.1:0-48344 GCF_040611255.1 Kitasatospora sp. NPDC002965
CCGCCGGCACCTCGGTGTGGGCCGCGTACTCGATCAGCCCGGCCGACCAGGGCGCGCCACCGACCTTGCGGCGCATCTCGATGTACTCGACCGGGTTACTGACCCGGCCGGCGTTGATGTTGGCCAGCTCCCAGAGGGACTCGTTGAGGAGGTTCCGGGTGCTCTCCGCGAACCGGACCCGCCAGTCCTCGCCCATCGACGGCACGGTGCGACGCCAGAGGTCGGCCAGGCCGGCCTCGACCGGGTTGGTCGGCTCGGGCAGCGAGGCACCCGGGTCGGCCGGCATGAAGAGCGGCAGCCGGTCCAGGTACGCCTTGCCGCCCTTCCGGTCGTTGGTGCGCTTGTAGATCTCCAGGAAGTGGTCGTCGAAGAAGAACACCCAGACGTACCAGTCCGTGACCAGTGACAACGCCTCGGCGGAGGCGTCGGGGTGGGTGTAGGCGCAGAGCAGTCCGTAGTCGTGGGCGTCCAGGTCGGCCTGGGTCCAGATGCCCGATCCCTCCAGCATGCCCATCTCCCGGGCCCACTCGCGGGAGTGGACCCGGGCCTGTTCGAGATGGGGGCTGAGACGCGCCGGGTGCGGCACGTAGAAGGACGGCAGTTCGAACGGCTGTGTCACCGGGCGAGCCTTTCTGGACGCGTCGACGGGGCCGACCGGCACGACGAAACGGAGCTCCGTTGCACGGCGCCGCCACCCGGTCGGCTCAGCATTACCCGTCACCGACGATCTCGACCGACGAACAGGAACAGTCATATGAGATAACCCGACCGGTTCGAACACCCGCCCAAAAACCACCCCCGCACTGGATCACCTGTACGACTGATCGGCCCCACCCCAGTCATGTGCCACCGGCCCCGGCCCCGACGCCCCCGGTCCCGCTTCCCAGACGGCGGTCACCAAGTCCTCGTCGTCCTCGCCGTCGCCGTCGTCGCCGTCGGCCTCGACAGGACGGATCCGCCCCGGGGCGAAGCCCGCCGCCGAGTCCGGTGCCGGATCCGGCGCTGCCGGGCCGGGCCCGCCGAGACTCTCCAGGATCAACGCCGCCGCCTCCGGCCGGCCCACCGCCTCGGCCAACCGGGCCACCCGGTGCGTGAAGACGAGGCGTTCGGCCTCGTCCGCCAAGGCGACGTCGTTCATCAACTCGCTCAACGGCCCGATCACCGACGGCCCCCGCCCCGGCCCGCCCGGGCCCGCACGCCCGGACGGCGACACACCTCCGCCGCTCTCCTCAGGCCCCTCACCGCGACCGTCACCGGCCCCGGGGGCGACATCGTCCAGGAACGGGATCGCCTGCGACCCCGGCCGAGGCACCAGATGCTCGTACAGCGCCTCGACGGCCTGGTCGTTGGCCGCCGCCGCCAGTTGAGCCAGCGGCCCGATCATGTCGACCGCTCCGCGGACCTCCTCGTCGTGCCGGGCCAGCCACCACACCACCGCGCTGCCCGGTGAACTGAGCACGTCCTCCCCGAGGTACGCCCGCTTGCTCCGCTCGTACCGCCGCTCGTGCTCCCAGACCTCCTCGGCCTTCCGGACCTCCGCGAGCTTCCCCAGCCGGTCCCGGTCCGCTTCGGACAGACCCAACCCGACCCGTCCGGCCATCGCCACCACCAACCCCGAGGTGTCGGGGCTCTGCGTGCCGAGCACGCCGTCCAGCCGGTGGCGGACGAGGTCCAGCCGACCGGGGTGCTCCCGTTCGGTCACGGCCCGCGCGCGGGCCAGGACCGTCTCGATCGCCAGGCTTCCCGGCGCGGCGTGCACCAGACCACCCCCGTTCGGCACCGGACGCCACCAGACCGTGGCCGAGAAGACGAAGTCGTAGTCCGGCACGGCGCTCGGCAGCGCCACACCCACCACCGAGGTCTCCTGGTAGGGCAGTTCGGCGGGAGCCGCCGTGGCCGGCGGCGGCACCGCCGCCGACACGTCCGAGGGAACGTACGGCGGGACGTACGGCGGAACACCCACTGACGGCCGGACCCGCGTCGCCGTCGTCAGCAGCACCGGCAGCGCGATCCCGACGGCCAGCGCCACCCAGAGCCAGACGGGCCACCCGGCCCACGACCCGAGGGCGACGGGTACCACCGCAGCCGCGACGACGAGCGCCGCTGTCCGACCCTTTTCCATGGAGTTCACCGGGTCCTCTCCCCACTCTGCCGCGCCCGCACGGAACCCACCGGCTCGATGCCCTGCGCGATATCGATCTTCTGCCACAGCCGCGACGCCATCTCCGCCCGCTGAATCCGGACATCCGCCGGCTGCACGGCGGCGGTCCAGGCGTAGGCCCCCAGGTAGAGCCGGCCGAGCAGTTCGGCCCGGCCCTCTGCAACGCCCACCAAGGTGTCCAGCAGACGTTCGTCCTCCCCCGGTGGTGCCACTACGGCCGCCGCCAGCCACTGCTCCACTCCGGCACGCGACCGCGAGGACAGGTCAGACCCCACCACCCCGCGCAGACAGCGGGCCTCCACGTCGGGTTCGGTGCCGAACTCCACCGGCGTGATCAACCTCAGGAACAGTTCTGCGTCCGGCCCGCCGTCCCGGCCCGCCTCCAGCTGATCGGCCACCCGCGCCAGCAGCTTCCGGTAGAGCCGCCGGTCACGCCGGACCAGTGCGAACAGCGTGTCCCGGGCCTCGGTGACGCCGCTGCCGACGGTTCCCCTCGCAAGATGGTGCAGCCGGACCAGCGCCTGGTCCGGGTGAGTCCGGGCGAGGACCTCGGCGCAGACCCGGGCGAGCACCCGGACCGCGCTCGGCTGCAGCCCGCCCTTGGTCGACTGGTCGTAGAGCCACCCGCGGAACCCGGCGCCGTACCGTTCGTCCTCCAGCCCGAGCCGGATGACGACGTACGCCTCCTCGCCGTGCCGGGGATCGTCGGCCCACGTTCCGGCCAGCCGCTGGAGCAACGCCCACTCCCCCGTGCGCAGGCTCTGTTCCGTGAAGCGGCCGACCAGCCTGGTCCGATCGTCGACGTTCGGCATGGCCACCGGCTTCTCGACCGTCCCGGCCACCCACGTGCCGAACTGCTCTCGCAGGCCCGGAAAGTACGTCCAGAAGTGAGCTCGCACCGCGCCGTCGTAGGCCAGCGCCGTGAACCGGATCCGGCCGTCGACGACCTTCAACGGCAACTTGCCGAGCCGCTCGGCGAGATCCGCGCGCTCCAGCGGGGGCCTGCCGTCCGGAGTGTGCTCGACCATCGCGAGCAGCCGGTCGGTGTGGTGGAACACCGCATCCGCGGGCGCGCCCTCCAGCATCGCCGCCGACAGCAGGAGTGCCCGCTGTGCACCCGAGTCGAGCGCCGCCACCTGGACGGCCACGTCGTCGCTGCGGTCGCTCAGGGCAGAGAGCGTGTCCTGGAGCCACCCACGAATGCCCCGGCCGTGGCGGTCGGCCGACCGGGCCTGCCCCACCAGGACGGTCAGTCGCCGCATGTCCCGCATGGCAAGGCCACCGAGCCGCCCGGGCGGCGTCTCCGCCCGGAGGTCATCGAGGTCGAACGGTACGGCCGCACTGACCAGGTGCCGGCGGAGCACCGCCTGCTCCCTCGGCCTGCCGATCTCCAGCAGCAGCGGGTGGAGTGCGGAGTCCACCAGGGCCTCGTCGGTCGAGGGCAGCACGGCGACCATCCTGGCTCCGGCCTCCGCGATCTTGCCCCGCCACCGGAGCAGGAATCCGGCCGCACGCGCGTACTCCGCCTCGGCCAGCCCGGACAGGTTCAGCAACAGCCGCTCGCCCGGTTCCGGGTCGGGAAGCCGCTCCCGGTCGCCCGGGAGCGACGACTCCCGGAACAACCTGTCGTCGCCGCCGACCCGGTGCAGGGCCATGAGCCCGGCCGTTCGGCGTCCGTCCCCCGGCGAACCGGCCAACAGCACGGTCGCACCGGCCGACCCGAGCCTCTCGACCACCGCCCCGTAGCCGGGCGGCGGCACGAAGCACTCGGCGAGGTTCAGCCGCTGATCCAGCGCCACCTGCCAAGGCTCGGCCGTCGTCCTGCGCTCCCGATAGACGTCGGCACCGATGAAGATGTTCCCGGAGCCGCTGTGAACCGGTCCGTTCGCCGTCTCGAACCGGACGTCTCCTCCATCCTCGCTCACCGCCCACGGTCCTCGCGGTCGCCGTCACGACCGCCGAACCGCTGCTGTGCCGTGCCCCGCTCGATGTAGTTGCCGCCGTCGCCGTTGAACGTGACACGGCTGCCGTGCCGGATCTCGTTGTTCTGATCACCGCTGCCCGTGTGCAAGGGGCCGTTGGCAGTGTTGATGAACGTCCCGGAGTTGCTGACGTTGCTCACTCCGCCGTCCTGCAGATGGTGGTACTCCCGGGCCCGGACGACACCGCCGTCCGACCCGCCGGGCCCGTTGCCGATACCGACGCCGGCACCGGCGCCCGCCTCCCCGTCGGTCCGCGAGATCTGGCGCTCCGCCTCGGCCAGTTGGGGCAGTGCCTCGGCCAGATCGTCGCCGATCCGGGCGAGGTCGGCCTCAGCGTTGCGGGTGTCCAGTCGGAGGTACTGGCAATCGGCCAACTCGGCCAGTTCGGGCGGGAGATCCCGCCGATTGAGCCGGGTGGCCCGACCGATCAGCACGGGCACGACCAGGGCTCCGCTCTCGAATGCCTCGACGATCTCCCGACGGGTCCAGTCCTCCGGGTCGTCCAGCGCGCGGAGGCCGTCGGCACTCCGGGCGTCGGCCCAGCGGTCACCGATGACGGCGACCAGCACGCTGCTGCGCCGGACGGCGGTAAGCAGTTCCTGCGGGAAGCGCCGGCCCGCCTTGATCGACTTGCTGGCGCGAAACACCCGCTCGCTGCCGAACCGCCGGGACAGTTCGCGCTCGATCAGGGCGGCGCCGGTGTCCTCATCGATGGTGCGGTAGTTCACGAAGATGTCGGGCATGACGGATCACCTCTCCGGTGAGTGAGGGTTCGGTTCCGGCCGATGAGGCACGGAGGAAGGCGGACAGCGGCTCTGTCCGATGCGCGGCAGCCCTACGGCTGTCGCGGGTGGAGCGCCCCGGCGAGCGCGGGTTGCAGGTCGAGCACAGCCCGGTTGGCACGGAACCGGGTCAGCTCACGAGCCAGACGAGCCACGTCAGTGGTGATCGTCGCCGACCTCAGCACCGTGACACTCGGGAGCAGTTCGGCCGCCAGCGCGCAGGCGTGCTCGACTTCCCCCGCAGCCGCGTGCGCGAGGGACCGCCGCAGGCCGTACCGGGCGCGACTGCGGACGGCGTACGGGGGAATCCGCGGGCATTCGCGGTCGAGTACCTCGGCGGCCTGTGCGGGATGGCCGAGGTCGTGGAGACACCACCCGGTGACCATCGCTGCCGGATCGGCCAGATTGCCGGTGCCGAGCACGGGCTCACCCGTGCCGTCGTCGGCCGCCGCCCGTGCCAGCAACTCGCGTGCGCGGTCGAGGCTCCGGAAGCTGGCAGTGCGGTCGCCGGCCAAGGCGTGCCCCTGGGCCTCACGTTGGGCGGCGAGGCCGCGGATACGCGGCGGCAGGCGGCCGTCCTGGGCGGCGGCGACGAGTTCGACGGTCTGGGACGCGTCGCCCGCGTAGAACGTGACGAGGGCCCTTCGAACGAGCGCGTACGAGGCGAGATGGCGGTCACCGCCGGCCTCGGCCAGCTCTACCGCACGGGCCGTCCACCAGAGCGCCGACTGGTCGTCACCGGACTCCTGAGCCATCCAGCCCGCGTACTCGGCGTACCGGGCAGCCAGCGTCAGCAGTTCCGTCCGCTCCGCCGTGGCGGCCTGGACCGCGAGTTCACGCAGTGTGTGAGTCTGGACCGTGAGCATGGGCAGCAGCAGCACGGGATCGACGCTCTGGCCGAGCAGTCGCATCTGGTCGAACTGCGCCCGGAAGATCCCGACCGGCGCCAGGTCCGTCGGCGCTCCGTCCGACATCACTCCGGCCGCGACCGCGCTGTCGCCAGGTCTCGGCGCGCCGATTCCGGCCACGCCGAGCCCCAGCACCGACGTCGCCCCGGCCGCGAGCAGTTGGCGCCGCCCGAGGCCTCCGGGCCAGCGGACGCCGTCCCGGTCGACTCGGAGCAGCGGGGACTCGTCACCGCTCGGGCCGCCGTCCACCCCCGTCTCGCGCCCGTTGGCCGTGCCGGACGGCGCCAGTACCTCCAACTCGCCACCGGCGCCGAGGCAGGCGTCGCAGCGGCGAGCCAAGTCGGGTGGCGGAACCTTGCGGCCGCATTCGATCTTGCTGAGGTGGCCCTTGCTGTAGTTGAGCAACTCGGCGAGCCGAGTGAGCGTCAGTCCGGCGGCGAGCCGCCGCCTCCGCAGCTCTGGCCCGAACTCGCTGGATGTGTTCATGCCAACCCCCATTCAGAAACCGTCCGACCGGCGACTCCACCTTGGTCCGGAAGCGGCCCCATCCCCTGCCTCCGCATGAATATTGGCACGCGAAGGCAGGGGCGAGCAGGGGTTGGCGGTGTTTCCCGTTTCCTCTTTCCGTAGCGCCCGCCATTGCCGATTCGACGATTATCCGGTCTGCTGACAAAGGGAATTGACGACAAGTCACTTCGTGTGACCAAGCCACGCGGGGCGCCCCCCATCCGCCCCCGCCCCGGCCGAGGGTCCGGCGGGCGGGGGGCTCGGGGTCAGTAGCCGATCGTGAAGCGGCGCTGGACGAAGCGGGGCAGTTCGGCCTCGTCGACGAGGGCGACCGCGGCGTCCTCCGCGGAGATGTGACTGCGCCCGTCGGCGTCCAGGACGGGCTGGTCGCCACCGATCCGGAACCGGCCGGTGCGCTCGCCGGGGGCGATGGACTCCGCCGGACTGAAGTACGTCCAGAGCCGGTTGGAGGTGCGCAGGACGTTCAGCGCGTCCCGGTGGCCGCGCACGGCGGCGGCGTACTCCCGGGGCAGGCCGACCCCGTCGAGGGTGTCGTACAGGAGTTCGTCCGAGTCGGCCCGGACGAGGCCCGGCTCGGCCTCCAGACTGCCGGCGCCGCCGATCACGATGAGCCGGGTGCGGGGGTGGGACTCCAGCGCCTTCAGCAGCGCCCGGGCGGCGGTGGCGTAGACGGTGGGATCGGCGATCGACCGGCGCAGGGTGTCGGCCATGTCCTGGGCGGCGTTGCCGGGCTGGTAACCGCTGATCAGCACGTCCAGCCCGGGCAGGACGGCCGCGATGCTGCCGGCGTCGAGGACGTCGACGCTCCTCCAGTCGACGTTCTCCCGCCCCTCGCGGATCCGGGCGGCGTCCCTGCTGAACGCGGCCACCCGGTGCCCGCGCGCGAGGGCTTCGGTGACGACGCGGCTGCCGATGGTCCCGGCCGCTCCGATGACTCCGATGTGCATGGCTCTCCCCTGTTCCGGCACGTCCGACATGATCGCCATACGGCGTTGCGAAACTATACGGCGTGAAGTTTTGATACGGCAATCAGAAACGAGGCGCTGTACAGTGACCGGCGTGGAGAGCGCGACGACGAGAAGCACCCGGGGACGCCGCGAACGACTGCGGGCCGAGACGACGGCGGAGATCAAGGACGTCGCGCTGGCCCTGATGGCCTCGGGCGGACCGGACGCCATCACCCTGCGGGCCATCGCCCGGGAGATGGGCATGACCGCCAACGCCATCTACGGCTACTTCGCCACCCGCGACGACCTCGTCACCGCACTGATCGACGACGTCTACACCGCGCTGGCCGATGCCGTCGACGCCGCGTGGGCCGCCACGCCCGCCGATCCACCGGCCACCCGGATCCGCGCCTGGGCGCGCGCCTTCCGGGACTGGGCGCTGGGCAATCCGGAGGGCTTCCGGCTCATCTACGGCGACCCCGTGCCCGGCTACCGCGCCCCCGAGGGCGGCGCCGCACCGGACGCGGCGCACCGCGTCTGCACCGGGCTCGCGGGCCTGGCCGACGCCGCCTGGCCGCACGCCGGCCCGCGCCACGCGGACCACGGGCCGGAGTCGCCCGGCTTCGACTGGTCCGACTTCGACCCCGGCCTCCTGGCCAAGGTCCGCCCGGCGTACCCCGACCTGCCGCCGGCCGGCGTGGCGCTCGCCCTTCGCATCTGGGGCTCCCTGCACGGCACGGTCTCCCTGGAGGTCTACGGGCACCTGAGCCGACAGACCGTCAGCCCCGGAAAGCTCTTCGACCAGGAACTCGGCGCGCTCGTACGATCCTTGGGCCTGAACGGCTGAACGCTGAACGGCTGAACGCTGAACGGCCGAACGGCCGAACGGCCGAACGAGCGAACCGCTGAACGGGCGCTTGGCTGACCGGCCTACGAGCCGACCGACCGGCGCCGCCGACCGGCACCGGATGGGAGAGTGACGGGTGACCGATCACCCGGGCGGCGCCGGCGCTCCGCCCACCGGAGCCCGAACCGCACCCTGGGGGTACCCGTCGTGCAGTACACCGAGATCGAGCAGAAGTTCCGACTCCCCTACTCTCCCGGGGAGTTGAAGGCGATCCTCCTCGCCCGCGGCGCCGCCCCGGGCCGTCCGAGCCGCCAGGTCGACACGTACTACAACGCCCCGCACCGGGACTTCCTCGACAACCGGGTGGTCTCCGAATGGCTCCGCGTCCGCGTCGAGGACGGCTCGTCCTCCCTCAACTTCAAGCGCTTCCACCCGCTCCCGGAGCCGGTCAAGACCCACTGCGACGAGTACGAGACGACCGTCGCCGACGCCGAGGCGGTGCGCCGCCTCCTCGACGCCCTCGACTTCGCCGAACTGACCGTGGTCGACAAGGTCCGCGAGGAGTGGCGGGCCGACGAGGTCGCCGTCGCCTTCGACACCGTGGCCGGGCTCGGCGACTTCGTGGAGTTCGAGTTCAAGGGTGACGCCGACACGGTCGAGGACGCCACCGCCCGGCTGGAGGCGTTCATCGCCTCCCTCGGCATCCCACTGGGCCCCCGGGTCCACCTCGGCTACCCCCACCTGGCCCTCGGCCTGGCGTGAACGACGCCGCGCGGCGGCCCCCCACCGGGGCGCCGCTGCCCCGCTCGTCGACACCGAAACAATTCCGCTGACGAACCATCCGCTTGCGCCAAGCAATCCATCCCTTCTGGCGTGTTGACGCCGTCGCCTCCTCCCCCGTCCAGCAGACTGGGCGGCGACCCGAGTCCATGCTCCGAGGAGGTCATCCCCATGAACGTCACCGTGCGGCTGGCGCAACAGCCCGAGGCCGACGAACTGCTCGGGCGGAGCCCGCTCGCCGCGCTCGTCGGAATGCTGCTGGACCAGCAGGTGCCCATGGAGTGGGCGTTCGCCGGGCCGCTCACCATCGCACAGCGGCTCGGACACAAGGACCTCGACGCGCACGAGATCGCCGCGTACAACCCGGAGGCGTTCGTCGCGCTGCTCTCCGACAAGCCGGCCGTGCACCGCTACCCGGCGGCGATGGCCAAACGGGTGCAGCAGCTCTGCCAGTTCCTGGTGGCCCAGTACGACGGGGACGCCGCCGCCCTCTGGCGGAGCGCCACGACCGGAAAGGAACTGCTCAGCCGGCTCAACGCCCTTCCCGGGTTCGGGAAGCAGAAGTCGCAGATCTTCCTGGCCCTCCTCGGCAAGCAGTACGGCGTGCAGCCGGACGGCTGGCGCGAGGCGGCGGGTACGTACGGCGAGGAGGGGGCCTTCCACTCGGTCGCCGACATCACCGGCCCGGAGTCCCTGGAGCAGGTCCGCGCCCACAAACAGGAGGTGAAGCGGGTCGCCAAGGAGGCCAAGGTGGCGGCCGACGCGAAGGCCAAGGTCCGGGCCTGAACACCCGCACGTCCCAGTAGTTCTGAATGTCAATCACCGCCGGTGGCCCGGCACTCCGATGCGAGTGCCGGGCCACCGGCGGTGACGGAATTCCTCCGCCGCACCGCTCAGATCAGCAGCAGTGAGGCAGCCGCCGGCGCCAGGTAGACGAGCGGGAAGGCGACGTGGGCGTAGGAGCGGGCGCGGACCACCGTGATGACGGCGCCGCCGAAGTAGAGCACCAGGCCGGTTGCCGCCAGCACCCCGACGACCGGTACGAACAGGCCGACCAGCAGCCCCAGCGCCCCGGCGGCCTTGGCCGCGCCGAGCCAGTTCCACCACGAGCGCGGCACGCCGTACTCGGTCAGCGGTTCCACCACGAAGGCGGCGCGGGCGAAGATCGATCCGCCCGAGAAGCCCGCCATGACGGCGGCGAGGACGGTGACGACGATGAAGGCGGTGGACATCGGAGGGCTCCTCGTGCGGTGGGTGTTCGTTGCGTTCTCGCTTCCCTGACCCGCAGCACCGCGCGTGTGTGACAGCCGCGCCCAAGAACTTTTCCGGGCCCCACCGTCGCGCCCCGCCGTCGCGCCCCACCCGCCGATCCGGCCGCCGATCCGGCCGACCAGCCCCGGCGACCCGCCCCGGACGGAACGCACCACCGACGGGCGCACCGGCGGACATGCCGGCGGACCCCGGCCGCACCGCGCGACCGGGGTCCGCCCTCCTGCCGGGGGGGGACGCTCAGACCAGCACCGGCTCCCGGGCCACCGGAGCCGCACCCCCACCCGCACCGGTGTCCGCACCGGCATCCCCACCCGACGCCTTTCGCGCCGGCATCGCGAACATCAGCAGGAACGCCACCACCAGCACGCCCAGCACCCACCACATCGCGTGCACGAACGCCGCCCCGAACGCGTCCCCGACCGAGGGGGCCGCAGCCGGCATCGCCCCGAAGAACGCCACCGAGACCAGTCCGAGCCCCAGGGCCAGCCCGACCTGATTCACCGTGTTGATCAGCCCGGACGCCGACCCGGCGTGCTCGCGGGGCACCTCCGCCAGGACCGCGTCCGTGATCGGCGCGACGATCAGGCCCATCCCCGCGCCCATCACCACCAGCGGCAGGGCCATCTGCCAGGGCGTGACCTCCGTGCCGTACCGCTCGGCCTCAGCGATGTAGAGCAGCACGCCGGCCGCCATCACCAGCGCCCCCGCCTGGAGCACCTTCCGCCCGAACCGCGGCACCAGCTGCTGCACCGAGATCCCGGCCGCGGTCGACACGGCGAGCGAGAACGGGATGCCCGTCGCGCCGGCCTTCAGCGGGCTCCAGCCGAGCCCGAGCTGCATGTAGAGCGTCCAGACCAGGAAGAAGATCCCGGAGACCACCCCGAAGGTCAGCTGCACGCCGATCCCGGCGGCGAAGCTCTTGACCCGGAACAGCGACAGCTCCACCAGCGGGGAGCCGTCCCGCCGCGCCTTCACCCGCTCGTAGGCGACGAACAGGGCGAACACCGGCAGGCTGCCGGCCATCGTCAGGTACCCCCAGAGCGGCCAGCCGGCCTCCCGGCCGTGGGTCAGCGGGTAGATCAGCATCAGCAGTCCGGCGCTGGCCAGCGCCACACCGACCAGGTCGAGCTTCAGGGCCCGTTCGGCCTTCGACTCGCCGATGAAGGCCCGGCCGAGCAGCAGTCCGGCCACGCCGACCGGCAGGTTGATCAGGAAGATCGGACGCCAGCCCAGCCCGAACAGGTCCCACTCCGTCAGCACCGCACCGATCATCGGACCGGTGACCGCGCCCAGCCCGATCACCGCGCCGTACAGGCCGAACACCTTGCCGCGTTCCTCCGCCGGGAAGGTCGCATGGACGATCGACAGCACCTGCGGCACCATCAGCGCCGCCGTCCCGCCTTGCAGGATCCTCATCGCGACCAGCATCTCGGCCCCGCCGGCCAGGCCGCACAGCGCCGAGGCGAGCGTGAACCCGCCCATCCCGATCAGGAACAGCCGCTTCCGACCGTAGATGTCACCAAGCCGACCGCCGGTGATCAGGCCGATCGCGAAGGCCAGCGCGTACCCGCCGGTCACCCACTGCACGGCGGAGAACGACGCTCCCGTCGACTCCTGGATGCTCGGGATCGCGATGTTCACGATCGTGACGTCCACCAGGTCCATGAACGAGGCCGTCATCACGATCGCCAACGCGATCCACCTCCGCCGGTCCGCCGCCCGGTCCGAAACCGTACCCACTGCCTGCTCCTCGTCGCCGTTCCTCCACACGTCGACGACATTAGGAGGCATCTAGGCCAGGTCCTGTCCTGGACTTCCGGCACCCTGGATGCCATGACCGACACTCCGGCACGACTCCTGAGCCTGCTCTCCCTCCTCCAGACCCCCCGTGAGTGGCCCGGCAGCGAACTGGCCGGGCGCCTCGACGTCAGCCCCCGCACCATCCGCCGCGACATCGACCGGCTCCGGGAGCTCGGCTACCCGGTCGAGGCCACCATGGGCCCGATCGGCGGCTACCGGCTGGTCGCCGGCACCGCGATGCCGCCGCTACTGCTGGACGACGAGGAGGCGGTGGCCATCGCCGTCGGTCTGCGGGCGGCGGCCGGACACGCCGTGGTCGGCATCGAGGAGGCCTCGGTCCGCGCCCTGGGCAAGCTGCTCCAGGTGTTGCCCTCGCGCCTGCGCCACCGGGTCGCCGCCCTCGACAAGGCCACCCTCCCGTTGCTCAGCGGCGACGGGCCGACCGTCGACCCCGAGGACCTCACCGTGCTCGCCAACGCCGTCGCCAACCGCGAACGCCTCCGCTTCGGCTACCGGGCGGGCGACGGCGCCGAGACCCGGCGCCAGGTGGAGCCGGACCGGCTGGTCTCGGCCGGCCGCCGCTGGTACCTGGTCGGCTTCGACCTCGACCGCGACGACTGGCGGATCTTCCGGGTCGACCGGCTCGCCGACCCCTTCGCCACCGGCGCCCGGTTCACCCCGCGTCCGCTCCCCGCCGAGGACGCGGCCGCCTACGTGGCGGAGAAGCTGCGCCGCCTCGCCCCGGTCTACACCCTGGACGCCACCCTGCACGTGCCCGCCGCCGAGGTCCAACGCTGGCTGAGCCACAACGGCGACTCCGAGGTCGAGGCCGTCGACGACCGGACCTGCCGGCTGCGTTCCCGCGCCGACTCCCTGGAGTGGCTGGCGATGCGCCTGCTGATGCTGGGCTGCGAGTTCGAGGTGCACGAGCCCCCCGAGATGCACGCCCACCTCCGCGCCCTCGCCGGCCGGGCCGCCCGCGCGGCCGACGCCGGCCACTGACCCCGAACCCACCCGGGCCCCGGGCACCGACGCACCCGGAGCCGCCGGAACGCGGAACGCCGCCGCCCGCAGACGAGCGGACGGCGGCGACAGCACAGCAACAGCAACAGCAACAGCAACAGCAGGGAGAACAGGACGGAACGGAAGACCGCTCAGATCCCGTACTCGGCGGTGAGCACCGCGCGGGCCAGGGTGTGGAAGGTGATGTTGAAGCCGATCTGGGCCGGCGGGAGGTCGGCGGCGACGTCCAGGGCGTCCACGTCCAGCGCGTGCACCGCGAAGGCGTAGCGGTGGGCCGCGCCGGGCGGCGGGGCGGCACCGTCGTACTTGTTGCCGGGGAAGTCGTTGCGGCCGTGGAAGGAGTTCCCGCCCGGCAGGTCGGCGTCCGAGGAGCCGGCGCCGCGCGGCAGGCCGGTCGTGTCGGCGGGCAGGCCGAGGGCCAGCCAGTGCCACCAACCGGAGCCGGTCGGCGCGTCCGGGTCGTAGCAGGTGACGGCGATCGACCGGGTGCCCTCGGGCAGGCCGGACCACGCCAGCTGCGGCGAGAGGTTGCCCCCGGCGTGGATGAACTCCTCGGCCAGCGTGCCGCCTTCGGTGATGTCCTCGCTGGTCAGCTCGAAGGACGGGACCTGCGGAAGGAACTCGTACGGAAGCGGGGGACGAACACTCATGGGGCGGGTCACCTCTCGACGAGCCGGGAACGGCCCCGACCGGGGCGCGGGTTGATCGACGCGATTCACCTTAGTGGGGTGTCCGCGGCGGTGGCCCGGCCCTACAGTCGGAGTCATGGCCCCGCGATTCGCCCGTCTGCTCCGCGACTCCCGCCTCGCACTGTTCACGATGCTCGGCGTACTGGCCGTCATCTGGGCCGTCCAGGTGGCGAACTGGCTCGACGACTACCGGCTCTCCTACGAGTACGGCATGAGCTCCGGACGGCTGGACGAGCTGCCGGACGTGTTCACCATGCCGCTGCTGCACTTCGGCTGGGACCACATCCAGGCGAACTCCTGGCCGCTGTTCGCCTTCGGCTTCCTCTCCGCGTACCGGGGGGTCAAGCGGTTCCTGCTCGCGACGCTGCTGATCGTGGTCGCCGGCGGGCTCACCGTCTGGCTCTTCGAGCGCCCGGACGCCGTGACGGCCGGGGCCAGCGGCCTGGTCTACGGGTACTTCGGCTACGTGGTGCTGCGCGGGATCTTCGACCGCAACCTGGTGGACACCGCCATCGGCGTGGTCGTCGGCGCGCTGTACTCGTACCTCCTGCTGGGTGTCCTGCCGAGCGCCCAGGGAGTCAGCTGGCTCGGCCACCTCGGCGGTCTGATCGGCGGGCTCGCCGGCGCCTGGCTGCTGCGAGACCGGGCCCCGAAGACGGCTGCCGCCCCCGCGCCCGCACCCGCCGGACCCGGCTCCGCCCTGCTCAGGGAACTCGACGACCTGGGCATCTAGCCGTACCGGCCGGTCACGTCAGGTATAGACCATTCCCCTCACTGCGGTTAGCGTGAGCAGGCACCTTGCCCCCTGCTCCGGAGCCGCACCGTGGAGTCGTCCGTCCTCGCCTTCGCCACCGACCTGATCGACGAGGGGGCCGACACCTTCTTCGGCAACCTCACCGACCGGGCCGGGGTCGGCGGCGTCACCCTCGCGTCGGTCTACCACGAGGCCCGCGACGTCTTCCCGCACAACCCGCGCCGGGTGATCCGCTACCTGGAGCCGGGCGCCGCCTACTTCCGCCCCGACCCGGCCCTCTGGTCCGGACGGCGGCTGCGGCCCGTCGCGTCCACCGCGATCGGCGACCGCGACCCGTTCGCCGAGGCCGCCGCCGAGGCCGGCCGCCGGGGCATGAAGCTCCACGCCTGGACGGTCTTCTGCCACAACGACCGGCTCGGCTTCGAGCACCCGGACTGCGCCCCGGCCAACGCCTTCGGCGACCGGCACCTCACCGAGCTCTGTCCGGCCAATCCGGAGGTCCGCGAGTACGCCGTCTCCCTGGTCGCCGAGCTGGCCCGGTACGGCGTGGACGCGATCCGGGCCGAGTCGCTGCACTTCCACGGCCTGCGCCACGGTTACCACCACGAGCGTTACTTCGAGGAGCTGGGCCCGGCCGCCGAGGCGCTGCTCGGCCTCTGCTTCTGCGACCACTGCCGCGCCGCCGCCGTCCGCGCGGGCGTACCGGCGGACGAGGTGGCCGGGGCGGTCCGGACCGAGCTGCGCCGCCGGCTGGCCGACGACGCGGCCGCCGCCGAGCCCGCGGCGCTGGACGAGCTGGCCGGTGGCGCCGTCGCCGCCTACGTGGACGCCTCCGCCGCGACCGTGACCTCGCTGGCCGCCGAGGTCGCCGGGGCGGCGGAGCAGCACGGCATGCGGCTGAGCTTCATGGACGGCGGCGGTCCGGGCACCGGCTGGCTCTCCGGCATCGACCTGCCGGGCCTGGCCGGGGCCGCGCACCAGATCGAGACGCTCGGCTACGCGCGCACCCCGGAGGCGGTCCGCGAGAAGATCGCCGCCTTCGCCCTGCACGGGGTGCGCCCGCAGGACATGGCGGTGATCCTGCGGCCGATGGCCTCGGACTGCGACGGCCCGGCGAACCTCGCGGCCAAGATCGCCGTCCTCCGCGAGCTGGGGGTGCCGGAGGTCGAGTTCTACAACTACGGCCTGATGCGGCTCTCCTCGCTCGACCGGATCGGCGCCGCGCTCGCCTGATCTTCCCCTCCCCCTCCCCTTCCCCCCTCCGGCTCCCGGAGAGGCCGCTGCCGCGGTCGGCTCACCTCCGCCGCCGGGACGTCCCGAACAGGCTCCGGGAGATCTCCCGCCCGAGCTGCGTCCCGGCGGACCGGGCGAAGGACTTGAGCGCCGGGTTGCTCAGCAACGATCCGAGCAGCCCGCCGCTCTCCTTCTCTCCCGGCGCACGGTCCCGCGTCGTACCGCCCCGCACCGCACCGCCGTCCGACGGCCCGGTGCGTGACTCCTCCCGGTCGGGTTCCCCCGTCGGCGCCGGTTCCGCCTCCGGCCGGGCCGCCCGCGCCGCCAGCTTCTCGTACGCCGACTCCCGGTCGACGGCGTCCCGGTACTTCGCCACGATCGCCGACCCGTCCACCACCGCCTGCAGTGCCGCCGGCTCGATCGGGCCCATCAGCGACTGGGGTGCCCGCAGCCTGGTCGCCGCGACCGGCGTCGGCGCGCCCTTCTCGGAGAGCACCGTGACCACCGCCTCCCCCGTACCGAGCGAGGTCAGCACCTCCCCCAGGTCGTACGCGGGCGACTTCGGGAAGGTCGAGACGGTCGCCCGGAGCGCCTTCGCGTCGTCCGGCGTGAAGGCGCGCAGCGCGTGCTGCACCCGGTTGCCCAGCTGCGCCAGCACGTCGGCCGGGACGTCCTTCGGCGTCTGGGTGACGAAGAAGATCCCGACCCCCTTCGACCGGATCAGCCGGACGGTCTGGGTGATCGCCTCCAGGAAGGCCTTGGACGCGCCCCTGAACAACAGGTGCGCCTCGTCGAAGAAGAAGACCAGCTTGGGCCGGTCGAGGTCGCCCACCTCGGGCAGCTCCTGGTAGAGGTCGGCCAGCAGCCACATCAGGAAGGTGGAGAACAGCCGCGGCCGGTCCTGCACCGCCGGCAGTTCCAGCACCGACACCATGCCCCGGCCTCCTCCGCCCTCCGGGCCGGAGCCGCCCCCCTCCACGGTCCGCAGCAGTTCGGCGGTGTCGAACTCCGGTTCGCCGAAGAACGCGCCGGCGCCCTCGTTCTCCAGCGTGGTCAGCGAACGCAGGATCACCCCGGCGGTGGCGGCGGAGAGGCCGCCGATGCCCTTCAGCTCCTCCTTGCCCTCGGGCGAGGCGAGGAAGGTGATCACCGCGGTGAGGTCCTTGAGGTCGTACAGCTCCAGGCCGTTCCGGTCGGCGTAGTGGAAGACCAGCCCGAGCGAGGACTCCTGGGTCTCGTTCAGGTCCAGCACCTTGGAGAGCAGCAGCGGGCCGAAGCTGGTCACCGTCGCCCGGATCGGGATGCCGGCGCCCAGGCCGCCGAGTGCGTAGAACTCGGCGGGACAGCCCCGGGCCCGCCAGTCCTGCCCGACCTCGGCGGCCCGGGCGGCGGTCCGCTCGCCGGGCGTGCCGGGGGCGGCCACGCCGGAGACGTCGCCCTTGACGTCGGCCAGGAAGACCGGCACTCCCTGGGCGGAGAGCTGTTCGGCGATCAGCTGGAGGGTCTTGGTCTTGCCGGTGCCGGTGGCGCCCGCCACCAGCCCGTGCCGGTTGAGCACCCCGAGCGGCACCCGCACCTGGGCGGCCGGGTAGGCGGTGCCGTCCAGCAGCACCGCACCCAGGTCGAGGGCGGGGCCGGTGAAGGCGTAGCCGTCGGCGATCTCCCGGACGGCGGCCGGGACGACGTCTCCGGGGGACACGCCGGAGGAGGAGAGAGAGGGGGACGGCGGCTCGGCAGCGGACATCGGGCACACTCCTGGGCAGAACTACAGATAGACCTTCGCGACATTTCCCATGAAACAGCCCCAATCCGCCGCCCGCAGCTCGCACCCGAGCGCGTGGCGGCGCCGCGGCTGCTGCGCCATCCGCCGCCCAAACGGTAGGCTTTCCGTGTGATCTTCAAGCGCATCGGCAATGGGCGGCCGTACCCGGATCACGGCCGTACCAGCACCCGCCAGTGGGCGGACGTCGCCCCACGCCCGGTGCGACTCGACCAGTTGGTGACCACCAAGGGCCAGCTGGATCTGGAAACCCTCCTGGCGGAGGACTCCACCTTCTACGGGGACCTCTTCGCGCACGTCGTGAAGTGGCACGGGGACCTGTACCTGGAGGACGGGCTGCACCGCGCGGTCCGCGCCGCGCTGCAGCAGCGCCAGGTGCTGCACGCCCGTGTCCTCGAAATGGAATGACGGACCGGCCACCGGCGGAGAAGTCGACGGAGTCGACCGGAACGCCGGCGGAGATGTCGGGGCAGCCGGCCCCTCACGCGACGTCGGACCGCCCTCCGGTCACCACCCGGAGGGCGGTCCGTTCGCACCCGGATACCCCCTTTCGGGTGCCGGGATACTCCAGATGATGATCGTTTAGTACCTTCGCAGCCGTACGGCACTAATCTGCTGACTACGGCCGCGGCCCCGTTCCGACACCGCGCCCCGGCCGGCCCGTCACCCGATCCCCGCCCCGGCACGAGGGGGAGACAAACCGTGAGCATGTTGACTCCCCAAGGCCTGAAGGGGAAGCAGTACCGCATCACCGGCAACGCCTATCCGCGGCTTGGCCGACCACCGAAGAAGAGCCGCAAGGTGTTCGCCCTGATCGGCGCGCTGCTCGCGCTGGCGCTGATCGGTCTCGGCGGCGTCCAGCTCTGGGACATCTTCAGCGGCAAGGGCAAGCACGCCTCGGCCCAGGCCTGCGCCTCCCCCTCCGGCAAACCACTGGCCGCTCCCACCCCGGACGGCGCCGCGACCGCCCCGGGAGCGCCCGGCGCCCCCGTCGACCCGCAGGCGATCCCGCAGCCGGCGTCGGTCACCGTGAACGTCTACAACGCCACCGCCAAGGCGGGGCTGGCCGCGCGGACCGCCGAGGAGCTCAAGAAGCGCGGCTTCACCATCGGCAAGGTCGGCAACGCGCCCGCCGAACTGGACAAGAAGGTGCCCGGTACCGCCCAGGTGGTCGCCGGCCCGGCCGGCGCCGGGGCGTCCACCCTGGTCGGCTCGGTGATCGCCGGTGCCACCAGCACGGCCGACGCCCGCACCGACGGCACCGTGGACTTCGTGATCGGCGACAGCTACAACGCGCTGCTCGACGAGACCCAGGCCGCCGCCGCGCTGGCCCTGGCCACCAAGCCCACGCCGGCTCCGAGCACCACCGGCAGCTGCTGAACCACCGACAGCCGGCGGGCCGCCCGCCCGGTCGACCGACGAGAGCCCCCCGGCGCGGTGCCGGGGGGCTCTCGTCGCACGTACGGGGCTGCTCAGCCGGCCGTGCCGTACAGCCGGTCGCCGGCGTCGCCGAGGCCCGGAACGATGTAGCCGTTCTCGTTCAGCCGCTCGTCGACGGCGGCGGTGACGACGGTGACCGGCAGGCCGGCCAGCTCCTTCTCCATCACCGCGACGCCCTCGGGCGCGGCCAGCAGCACCACGGCGGTGACGTCGGTGGCGCCGCGCTCGATCAGCATCCGGATCGCCGCGACCAGCGTGCCGCCGGTGGCCAGCATCGGGTCGAGCACGTAGACCTGGCGGCCGGAGAGGTCGTCCGGCATCCGGGTCGCGTAGGTGGAGGCCTCCAGGGTCTCCTCGTTGCGCACCATGCCGAGGAAGCCGACCTCGGCCGTCGGCAGCAGCCGGGTCATCCCGTCCAGCATGCCGAGGCCGGCCCGGAGGATCGGCACCACCAGCGGGCGGGGGTAGGACAGCCGGGTGCCGGTGGTGACCGCCACCGGGGTGGTGATCTCCACCTCGTCGGTGCGGACGTCCCGGGTGGCCTCGTACGCGAGGAGGGTCACCAGCTCGTCGGTCAGGCGACGGAAGGTCGGCGAGTCGGTGCGCTCGTCGCGCAGGGTGGAGAGCTTGTGGGCGACCAGGGGGTGGTCGACGACGTGGGTCCGCATGCATCGAGGTTAGCCCGCGCCCGGACGCCCGTACGACACGCCG
Organism: Kitasatospora sp. NPDC002965; assembly: GCF_040611255.1. Classification (NCBI taxonomy): domain Bacteria; kingdom Bacillati; phylum Actinomycetota; class Actinomycetes; order Kitasatosporales; family Streptomycetaceae; genus Kitasatospora; species Kitasatospora sp. NPDC002965. Next base: position 19,638 of record NZ_JBEXNT010000071.1, read on the forward strand.
TGCCAGACCCGGGCGCGCCGCCCTCCGTCCGCCCCCTGCCGGACAGTGACACGCCGTGACGCACCGCGAACGTCCGGACGGATGCGCTTCCTGTGGTATCAACCGGGCCGATCTGGGAAGGTCACGTCTTATGACGAGCAACCCGAACACCGGGGACGGCTCGGCGGACGAGGCCGCGACCTCGTCGGACGGCCGTTTCGGCCCGCCCCCGGACCGCCCGGAGACCGAGGCGGAACGCCGCAAACGGCGTGCCGTCTTCCTTCGCGAGCTCACCGAGGCGCGCGAACTGCGCGAGCGGGTCCAGCCACGCCGGACCAAGGAACGCCGCATGCGCGAAGCGATGCGGATGCGAACCTTCCGGATCTGACAAGCCCTCCACGGCTTCTCCACATGCCTCTTCCCACCCCGTCCCCCGTTCGCCGTCCGGCAGCCAACCCTTCCGACACGACCTGCAAAGACGCGCTGCCGAACACCCCCCGCAGAGCCGGGCTTTCTGTCACGATTCCGATGGGACGGTCCGAACGGCGGACCGCCTCTGGCGCGGGGGCGGCCAGTTCCGCGTTGCCCGAGAGCGCCGACAGCCGAGACCGAGATCTTGGGAGTGTCCCTGGTGGCGTACTTCGCTGCACTGCTTGCTCGCACCGAGGACGGGTGGGATGTGAGCGAGACGGAACTCGACAACGTCGAAACCCTCGCCGATCTGGCAGACCTGGCCCGCGAGGCGACCCAGGACGACGACAGCGTCCTGGTCTTCATCGAACAGGAGGACGCCTGGTTCGCCGTCGTCCGGGTGGACGGCGAGGAGGATCCCCGCATCTTCGTGTCGGACGGCGCCGCCGCCGCCCGGAGCTCCTACGGGTCCGTCCTCACCGACGAGCTGGTCGACCAGGCCGGCGAGAGCGAGTTCGGCGACCTCGACAACCTGGTCGCCGAACTGGAGGAGGGCGGCGAGGCCGGGGAGCAGGACGACGACGAGGAGTCCGGCGACCGCGGCAGCGTCCCGGTCGGCCCGCTCGGCGACGCCCACCTGCTCACCGAGTTCGGCCTCGCCCCGGACCGGCTGCTCGCCCTCAGCGGCGAGGGCGCGGTGCCGGGCGACGCCCTGGAGGAGATCGCCGAGGCGCTCGGCTGCGGCGAGGTCCTGGAGGCGGTCCGGTAACGGTCCGTGTCCGCCGTCCGGACGGCCGGATGCCCGCCATGCCCGACACTGGATGCCATGCAGTCCGCCCGCCCGATCCCGCCGCTGCCCGCCCCCGTCCGCCCCGACCCGGTCCGTGACCGCTGGGCGGCGCCGATGCGCCTCGCCATCGCCGAGGCCGCGCTGGCGCCGGCCACCGGAGACGTCCCGGTCGGGGCGCTCGTCCTCGGTCCGGACGGCGAGGTCCTCGGCCGCGGACACAACGAGCGCGAGGCCGTCGGCGACCCGACCGCCCACGCCGAGGTGGTCGCCATCCGCCAGGCCGCCGGGAAGATCGGGGAGTGGCGCCTCGGCGGATGCACCCTGGTCGTCACCCTGGAGCCGTGCACCATGTGCGCGGGGGCGATCGTGCTCTCCAGGATCGACCGCGTGGTCTACGGCGCCCTCGACGAGAAGGCCGGCGCGGCCGGCTCCCTCTTCGACGTGATGCGCGACCGCAGGCTCAACCACCGCCCCGAGGTGGTCCCGGGCGTCCTCGCCGACGAGTGCGGCGAACAGCTCCGCGCCTTCTTCGACGGCCACCGCTGACACCGCCGCTGACACCACCGCGGACACCGCCGCGGACACCGCCGTCGGCACCACCGCCCGGCGCACCGCCGAAGGCCCCCGCGCACCGCGCCGCGGACCGCCGCAGGCCCTTCCCCGACAAAGATTTCGTGACGGTGCCACCCGTCCGGTAGAGTTCCCCTCGGTAGCGTGTCCGAGCGGCCAAAGGAGCACGCCTCGAAAGCGTGTGTGGGGGCAACTTCACCGTGGGTTCGAATCCCACCGCTACCGCCAGAAAGCCCGAGGGCCCGTCCGGAAGTCCGGACGGGCCCTCGGCGTTTCCGCGCACCCTCATACACGGAAATGGGCTCCGCACTCGGGGGCCGATGACCACCAACGCCCGGTCGAGTACGGAGCCTGGAAGGGGGGAGCGGCTCGGGGGGACTGACCGCTCCCCCGACGGAGTCCCACAACCGGGGTCGCGTCGGGGGGGAAGTCGCGACACCCGGTCCCACAGCGGGGAGCTCCGGATCCACGCACCGGGGATTCCTGCCAGATCCTCGGTACGTTCCCCATCCTGCCGTCCGATCCGCGAGCGGGCACCCGGAGAAAGGCCCCTGTCACGGGGACCTTCGTCCCACCGGGTGAACGCGTCGCACACCTGATGGGCCGTCCGGGTGGATAAGCTGCCCAGTGCAGAGGACCGCTCGGGGACCGGATGGCGGCGGCCCACGGCAAGGAGGAAGGTCACCGGATGGCACAGGCGAAGAAGATCGGAATGGTCCTCCTACTCGTCTTCGTGCTCTACACGATCATCACCTCGCCGGCCCGCGCCGCCGAGCTGGTCCAGCTCGGCTTCGAAGGCATCTCGAACGCCGCCAAGGCCGTCGGCACCTTCATGTCCGGGCTGGTGAAGTAGCCCGGACCCCACCGGCTACGGTGGGCCCTGACTCTCACCCCCCGTCCGCGAGGAGCGGCATCGTGATCCGGCACCTGGTCCTGTTCAAGCTCAACGAAGGCGTCAGCAAGGACGACGAGCGCGCGCTCGCCGGCGCCAAGGCCTTCGAGGAGCTCGGCCCGGTCGTTCCCGAGCTCCGCGAGTGGGAGTGCGGCTGGAACACCACCGAGCGCGACATCGCCCACGACTACGCGATCAACAGCCTCGTCGAGGACCGCGAGGCCCTGCAGGCGTACCTCACCCACCCGGCCCACCAGGCCGCGGCCGGCCAGTGGCGCGAGTTCGCCACCTGGGTGATCGCCGACATCGAGGTCTGAGCCCGGAGGGCCGTCCCGACGCACCCCCGGCGCGTCCCCCGGACGGCCGCGGCGCCCCGCCCGGAACCCGGACGGGGCGCCTTGCTCTGTCCCGGAACGATCCGCCGCCGTGCCACCGGAGGGCCCGGCGGATCCTCCGGCGCGGCACCAACACACCTCCGCGCGGTGCTTGCCCGACGTGCGCCCGCCTTGTGATGCTATGACCGGTTTTGCCGGACATCGCTAGGTGGTGCACGAAACCCGACGACACCCGGTCCACAGGTCTCACCGTTGTCGACTTTGGGAGGGGTGACGTGTCCGTGCGGACACCAGGGAGCGTGCCGGACGACGAGGTGCTGGCCACCGTGATCAGCCCGGCCGGCGAACTCCGCCCGGACGGCCTGCGCGGCCCCGGAGGCCGTCCGACGGTGGACGTCCGGACCCTGACCCGGGTGCTCTTCGAGCGGCTCGCCGAGCTGCCCCCGGACGCCCCCGAGCGGGAGCGGGTCCGGGCGGCACTGATCGAGGTCAACATCCCGCTGGTGCGGTACGCCGCCACGCGGTTCCGCAGCCGCAGCGAACCGATGGAGGACGTCGTCCAGGTCGGCACGATCGGCCTGATCAACGCCATCGACCGGTTCGACCCCACCCGGGGCGTGCAGTTCCCGACCTACGCACTGCCGACCATCCTCGGCGAGATCAAGCGCTACTTCCGGGACAACGTCCGCACCATGCACGTCCCGCGCCGGCTCCAGGAGCTCTGGGTCCAGGTCAGCGGCGCGATGGAGGAGCTGACGGTGACGCACGGCCGGGCCCCCAAGGTCCCCGAGATCGCCGCCAGCCTGCGCATCCCCGAGGAGGACGTCCGCGCCTGCCTGGACGCCGGCCGGGCGTACAACGCGGCGTCACTGGAGGCCGCGCAGGAGCACGAGGGCGGGCTGGCCCTCCTCGACCGGCTCGGCTACGAGGACTCCGCGCTGGCCGAGGTGGAGCACCGGGACATGGTCCGTCACCTCCTGGTGCAGCTGCCGGAGCGGGAACGACGGATCGTCATGCTGCGGTTCTTCGCCAACCTGACGCAGTCCCAGATCAGCACCGAGCTGGGCATGTCCCAGATGCACGTCTCCCGGCTGCTCTCCCGGATCCTGACCAGGCTTCGGACCGGCAACTCCTGGGAAGACTGACCGTCACATTCCCCGACAAAGCAGGACGGCGCTCCGTGCGACGGCGGGATCGCTCCGCGTTACCGGCGCGTGACGTCTTGCGACCCCCTGGTTTGCCGGAGACCGTGTTCCGGTATGGAGGGGGAAGGCATCGCTCGGGAACCGCCGGGCGACGGCACCCGTTCAACTGTCAGTCACAAGGGGGTGGGTGCATGTCCGGAGAGCTGGGCACTGCGGAGATCCACGCTGGTCAGGCCGAAGGAGCGACGTTCGCCGTCGACCGGATCCCGTTCCGGCGGGGCCCGGCCGCGCCACCCGGCGCCGAAGCGGGAGCACCCCCCGGGGCGGGCCCGGCGGCAGCCGGGCCGAGCACCGCGGAGGCGGGCCCCGAACCGGTCCCGGAGGCCGCCCCGGCGCCGTCCGGCGCCGGGCTGGACACCCGGACGCTCTCCCGCTCGCTGTTCCTGCGACTGGCCGCCCTGGACCCCGGCAGCGCCGAACACACGTACGTCCGCGACACGCTGATCGAGCTGAACCTGCCGCTGGTCCGGTACGCCTCGGCCCGGTTCCGCAGCCGCAACGAGCCGATGGAGGACATCGTCCAGGTCGGCACGATCGGCCTGATCAAGGCGATCGACCGGTTCGACCCGGAGCGCGGGGTCGAGTTCCCGACCTTCGCGATGCCGACGGTGGTCGGGGAGATCAAGCGCTTCTTCCGGGACACCAGCTGGTCGGTCCGGGTGCCCCGGCGGCTCCAGGAGCTGCGCCTGGCACTCACCAAGGCCGGCGACGAGCTCTCCCAGCGGCTGGACCGCTCCCCCACCGTCGCCGAGCTGGCCGTCTGCCTCGGCGTCAGCGAGGAGGACGTGGTCGAGGGCCTGGCGGTCGGCAACGCGTACACCGCCAGCTCGCTGGACTCCAGCCCGGGCGAGGAGGACGGCGACGGACCCCTGGCCGAGCGGCTCGGCTACGAGGACCTCGCGCTGGAGGGCGTGGAGTACCGGGAGTCGCTCAAGCCGCTGCTGGCCAAGCTGCCGCCGCGCGAGCGCCGGATCATCATGCTGCGGTTCTTCGGCAACCTCACCCAGTCGCAGATCGGCGACGAGATCGGCATCTCCCAGATGCACGTCTCCCGGCTGCTGACCAAGACCCTCACCCAGCTGCGCGAGGGCCTGATCAGCGAGGGGTGACTCCGCCGTCCCGACCGGGTGCGTGCCCGACGGCTCCCGCCGGACGCGCACCCGCCGGACGCGCACCCGGCGCCGGGGCACCCGCGGATCGCCGGTCGGACCGAACACCCGGCGGATCGCCGGGCGGGCCGGGGCCGGGCGGGCCCTACGGCTCCAGCAGGTTGGCGCGCAGACCGGCCAGCACCTCGTCGTCCAGACCGAGGCCGTCCGTCCAGAACGCCTCGAAACCGGACCATCCGGACTCGACCTCCTCGAACGCCGCCTCCAGGTAGCAGCGCTCGGCCCGGAAGACCGGCAGCAGCAGCTCCGGCTCGTGCATCAGCCCCCGGGCGCGGAAGCTCTCCACGATCGAGGCCACGATCGCGGCCGACCGCTCGTTGGTGAGCAGGTAGTCGGTGAACACGGTCTCCCGGTCCACGCCGAGCGCGGTGAGCAGCACGGCCGCCGTCCAGCCGGTGCGGTCCTTTCCGGCCGAACAGTGGAAGAGCAGCGGCGCACCGCCCGGCGCGGCCAGCAGGCGCAGGACGGCCGAGAATCGTTCGCGGGCGATCCGGTCGGTGACGAACCACCGGTAGAGGCCCGTCATCATCGCGCCGGCCCGGCCGTCACCGAGCAGGGCGCGCTGCTTCTCCGGGCTACGGTCACCGAGCGCTTCACGCAGTGCCGCGAAAATATCGAAGTCCGCCGCGAAAACGGGCAGGTGATGAAGGGTCACGCCGTCGGGCGCGGCGCGTTCCACGGTGATCGCGGTGGCGGAGTGCTCGGCGTCGGCGATCACCGCGACCGGCAGGCCGGGCACCCGGTCGGGGCCCGCCTCGCGCACTTCCTCCAGGCTGCGCAGGTCGACGACCTGCCGCAGGCCCAGCGCGGCCAGCAGGGCGAGGTCCTCGTCGGTGAGCCGGTTGAGCCCGTCGCTGCGCAGTACGGCACCGGGGCGGAGGAGCCGCCCGCCGGCCGTCCGATAGCCACCGAGGTCGCGGGCATTGACGGCACCGAACAGACCCAGGCTGCGGGCGGCCTGGAAAACGGCGGTCTCGGTCTGCTGTTCGGTCACGCGGCGGCCTCCATTGGATATTCGGACGGTGACGTGGCACAACCCTGCGCGATATTGCATGAACCTGCCCATCGAAACGGCAGGGTGTGCGAGAGTGTGAGGCGCGACGCCGCCAGTGTAGGGTCCACCTCGCCCGCCCGGACCACACGGTGGGTGAGCAGCGGTAACGCTCAGGCTTCGGGTTTTAATTTTTAATTGATTATTTGCGCAGCCGGTGCCGTTCCGGCCACAATCAGCGCTTTCATGGCCCGACCATGAACGTTGGTAACAGATTCGCTGCACTCCTGCCCATTTGGTCCCACCTGGAACGGACTCTCCACCAGGATGGGCGCCGGGCAGCATGCTGCCTGCGAACAGCGACAGGGCAGGCGAGCGCCGAGCAGCGGAGCGCCCTGCCCAGGGGAGGAAAGACAACATGGGTCGAGCGACCCGAAGAGTTGCCGCCTGCGCGGCAGCCGTTCTGCTGGCCGGTGGCCTGCAGTCGTCCCTCGCACACGGTGCCACCACCACGCCCCGGATCGACCTCACGGTCCTGGTCATCAGTGACGGCGGACCGGCGACGGCGGCGATCGCCGCCGAGCTCAAGAGCCAGGGCACCCCGTACAAGATCGTCGACCTGAACGACGCCAACCGCCCGGTGATCGACGCCGCCTTCCTCAGCGACACGCTGAACGGGCAGCCGCGCGGCAAGTACCAGGGCATCGTGCTGCCCAACGACAACCCGTTCGCGGCCGGCTCCGCCGAGATGACCGCGATCGCCACGTACGAGGCGGCGTTCAACGTCCGCCAGGTCGACGCCTACACCTACGCCCGGCCCGAGGTCGGCCTGAACTGGGCCGTCAACCCGGGCTACATGGGCACGCTGGACGGCTTCCAGGGACAGGTCTCCACGGCCGGCCTGACGGGGCCGTTCGGGTACCTCAAGGGTTCCGTCCCGTTCGAGGACAACGACCCGAGCGTCTCCGAGAGCTACGGCTACCTGGCCACCCCGCTGGCCACGCTGCCGGCCGGATCGAGCTTCACCCCGCTGGTCGAGGTGCCGATCCCCGGCAGCACCGCCAAGGGCTCGCTGGTCGGCGAGTACAGCCACGACGGCCGCAAGGAACTGGTCGTCACCTTCGTCTACAACCAGTACCAGCAGCAGTACCGCCTGCTGGCCCGCGGCATAGTCGACTGGATAACCCAGGGTGTCCACCTCGGGTACGACCGCAACTACTTCGCGGCCCACGTCGACGACGTCTTCCTCGCCGACGACCGCTGGGACACCGTCCTCAAGTGCACCCCCGGTGACGTCACCTGCCCGCCCGGCACCCCCGAGACGGCCAACCCGATCCGGATGTCGGTCGCCGACGCGCAGTTCGCGAAGCAGTGGCAGACCACCAACAACTTCACCATGGACATGGTGTTCAACGGCGGTGGCAGCGAGGACTGGAAGGTCGACCACGAGACCACCACCGACCCGGTGGTGGACCAGATGATCGCCGACCAGACCAGCTACCGCTGGGTCAACCACACCTACACCCACCCGTACCTGGGCTGCCTCCAGGACGTCTCGGTGGTCCCGTGGAAGTGCTCCAAGGACGGCGCGGGCAACACCGTCTGGATCGACCAGGCGACCATCAGCTCGCAGATCAAGAACAACCTCGACTGGGCCACCGCCCGGGGCCTCACGCTGGACAAGACGGAGCTCGTCACCGGCGAGCACTCCGGCCTGCTGACCGCCCCGCAGGAGACCAGCGACAACCCGTTCCTGGCTCCCGCGCTGGCCGCCAACGGGGTCAAGTGGACCGCCAGCGACGCGTCCCGCGAGCCCGCCCAGCGGGCCGTCGGCTCGTCCACGCTGACCGTGCCGCGCTACCCGATGAACGTCTTCTACAACGCCGCCACGGCGAAGGAGCAGACGGACGAGTACAACTGGATCTACACCAGCGCGGCCAACGGTGGCAGCGGCGTCTGCGAGAACAACGCCAACTCCACCTGCCTGCCGACGCCGCTGGACGTGAACACCGGCTACCTCTCGTACATCGTTCCGCTGGAGGCCCGGATCGACCTCGGCCACGTGCTGAGCAACGACCCGCGGCCGCACTTCATCCACCAGTCGAACCTGGCCGAGGACCGGATCGTCTACCCGGTGCTGGAGCGGATCCTCTCGACCTACCGGTCGCTGCACGCCGACAACACCCCGATCGTGAACCTGGCGCAGAAGGACCTCGGCGTCGAGTTCCAGCGCCGCGCGGCCTGGAACACGGCGCTCTCCTCCGGCCAGGTCACCGCCTACCGGACCGGCGACACCGTCACGGTGAACGCCCCGGCCGGCGTCCAGGTCCAGGCCACCATGCCGACCGGCACCGTCCAGCAGCTCGCCATCGGCAGCACCGCGTTCGGCACCGCCTACGCCGGTTCGCTCTCCGGCTGGGTCAAGCCCGGCCAGCTGCAGAGCGGCATCCAGCTGAAGCTGCCCGCCGCGGGCACCCCGGCCGCCCCGGCCGGCACCAGCCCGAGCGTCGCCGCCAAGTCGGTCACCGCCCCGGCGCCGAGCGACACCAAGGTCGTGCCGCAGGGCACGGCGGACGCCGTCCCGGCCGGCCCGGGCGACACCGACCGCACCGACGCGCCGACCCTGGTCCCCGGAAGCGGGGCCCCGGTGGCCGGCAAGGGCGCGGTCACTGGTACCACTGCTGGTAGCACGACCGGTACCGCCGGGAAGGCCGCCGGCAAGGGCACCACCCCGCAGCACGGCAAGGCCTCCGGGGGGAAGGCCGAACCCGCCAAGAAGACCGCCGGCAAGACCGGCACCCGCTAAACGGTGACCCGGTGGCGGGCCGGTCCTCCCGGCCCGCCACCGGAACCACCCGACCCGGCCACCACGGCCGGGTGCTTGACGCAAGAACAGGAGGGGGGACAGAGATGCGCGTCACCCTGCTCACCGAGGGGACGTACCCGCACCAGCACGGTGGTGTCAGCGTCTGGTGCGACCAGCTCGTCCAGGGCATGCCGGACGTCGACTTCGACATCATCGCCGTCACCGGAACCGGCCACGAACCACTGGCCTGGGAACTGCCCGCCAACGTGCGGTCCGTCACCACCGCGCCGCTCTGGGCACCGGCCGCGGACGGCCGGGCACCGCGCGGCAAGGAGATGCGGCGCTTCCTCAACGCCTACGAGCGCTTCCTGCACTCCATCCTGGACCCGGTCTACACCACCCACTTCGGCACCGAGCTGTACGGCTTCGCCGACCTCGCCCGGCGCGGGCTGCTCAGCCCGGCGCTGCGCAGCGAGCGGGCCCTGCGCACCCTCCAGCACGTCTGGACCCGCGACTACCTCTCCACCGCCGTCTCCCGGCCCACCCTGCACGACGCGCTGAACGCCACCGACCTGCTGGAGCACGCCCTCCGGCCGCTCTCGGTCGAGCCGCCCCGCGACGGTGTGGCGCACGCAGCCAGCGGCGGCCTCGCCACCCTGCCCGGCCTGATCGCCTCCCAGCAGTACGGCGTACCGTTTCTCCTCACCGAGCACGGCATCTACCTGCGCGAGCGCTACCTCGGCTACCGCACCGGCCCGTACCGCTGGCCGGTCAAGGCCCTGCTGCTCGGCTTCTACCGGATGCTCGCCGAGGAGAGCTACCGGCGGGCCGCGCTGGTCACCCCCGGCAACCGGTACAACCGGCGCTGGGAGGAGCGCGGCGGCACGCCCTCCGCGCACATCCGGACCGTCTACAACGGTGTCGACCCGGCGGCCTTCCCGCCCGCCGGACCCGAGCCGGAGACCCCCACCCTCAGCTGGGCCGGCCGGGTCGACCCGATCAAGGACCTGGAGACGCTGATCCGGGCCTTCGCGATCGTCCAGCAGGAGATACCCGAGGCACGGCTGCGGTTGTTCGGCGGCACGCCCAAGGGCGGCGAGGCGTACCGCGACGGATGCATAGCCCTGGCCGCCGAGCTCGGCGTCGCCGACTCGGTGGCCTTCGAGGGCCGCGTCGCGGACATCACCGACGCGTACGCCGCGGGGAACGTGGTGATGCTCTCCTCGATCAGCGAGGGCTTCCCGTTCACCCTGATCGAGGCCATGTCCTGCGGCCGCTCCACCGTCTCGACCGACGTCGGCGGTGTGCGCGAGGCGGTCGGCGACACCGGCCTGGTCGTTCCGCCGCGCGAGCCCGAGCCGATGGCGGCCGCCGCGATCGAGCTGCTGCGCGACCCGGAGCGGCGGGCCCGGCTCGGTGAGCAGGCCCGGCTGCGGGTGATCGAGCAGTTCACGCTCCGCCAGAACATCGACGGCTTCCGCGGCATCTACACCGAGCTGCTGGGCACCTCCCGCTGGCTGCCGGAAGGCGTGGTCGCCGTCACGGACGGCCCGCCGGACCCGGACTGGGAGCAGCCGTCCGAGCACGAGCGCAGCGAGGTCACGGCATGAGCGAGCGCAGCGAGCGAATCATCGGCAGGTGCGCGTGCCGCGAAGCGGCCGCCGAGCGCAGCGAGGTGGAGGCATGAGCGGTCCCCTCCGTCTCGTCCCCGACGAGGCCGGACCCGACTGGGCCGAGCAGACCGTGCAGCTGCGCACCCTCCCGCCGCGGGGGCGGCGCCGCCCGGTCCTGCCCGAGCAGCGCCCCGAACCGGCCGAGGACCCGCTCGACCTCTCCCCCGACCCGCTGGACGAGCTCGCCGAGCGGCTGCGCGACGTCTGCGCGGACGCCGTCCACCCGTACGAGATCGCGGCCTTCCTGGAGTCCGACGGCCTCTCCGACGAGCAGGCGGCCCTGCTGTACGGCCGCCCCGACTCCTTCACCGTCGCCGCGGAGCTGTTCGAGAAGGTCGAGCGCCGCTACCCCGGCCCGAGCGCCGAGTTCGCCAACCCCTGGCGGGCCGACCCCTGGCGCTGCGTGGTCCGGGGCCTGGTGTTCGCCCTGCCCGGCCTCGGCTACCTGCTCGGCGCCAACCTGTTCGCCGCCGACCGGATGCGGTTCGGGCTGCCCTCGGGCATGCTCGCGCTCTCCGTCGCCACCCTGGCCAGCTGGGCCTGGAACCAGGCACTGGCGCACCGCTCGTACGCCTGGCTCGGCCGGGGCCGGCGCCGGTCCGCCGCCGCCTGCCTCGCGATCGGGGCACCGCTGGGTGCGGTGGCCTCCGCCACCGCCGGGTACGTGGTCGGCGGGCCGCTGGGCGCGCTCTGCTTCGCCGCCGGGCAGTCCGGCTACCTGGCGGCGGCCACCGTGCTGCTGGTGCTCGGCCGGGAGAAGTTCCTGCTGCTCGCGCTGGCACCGTCCGCGCTCGGCGCCGGCGTGGTGCTCGCCGTCGACGTGCCGCAGGTGGTCCGCACCGCGGTGCTGCTGGCCTCCCTCGGCCTGGCGATCGGCCTGGCCGCCCGGGAGCTGGTGCGCTGTCGTCGCAGCGAGCCGGAGCCGGTGCCGTTGCGGCTGCCGCTCGTCAAGGAGGTGCCGCACCTGCTGTTCGGCCTGGCGGTCGGCACCCTGACCATGATCGCCGGCCTCGGCGTCACCGTGCACGAGGCGGTGCGCACCGGAGCCGCCGAGGGCGCCTCGGCCAGCCCGACGGGGCCGGCCATGATCGCCCTGACGCTCAGTCTCGGCCTCGCCGAGTGGCTGCTCTTCCGGTACCGGGCGATGGCGGTGGCCGCGCTGCGGACCAGCCACACGCCGATCCAGTTCGTCCGCCGCACCGGCGGCGTGCTGCTCGGATGCCTGTTCATCTACCTCACCACCGTGGCCGCCCTCGACGCCGCCGCCACCGTGCTCTGGCCCGGCGCCCCGGCGCTGGGCGTCCCGGAGCTCGGCGCGCTGCTGCTGCTGGGCGGCTCGCTCTGGCTGGCGCTGCTGCTGAACGCCTTCGGGCTCAGCTGGAGCACCGCCCTCATCTGTCTGGCCGCCGCGGGTGCCGAGTGCGCCGGGCTGCTGACCGGTGTGGACCCGACCCTCCTGCAGCTGATCGGCTGCGGGGCCTCGGCCGCGCTCCTCACCGCCATCGCCGGGCCCGTGCTCGGCCGCACCACCAAGCACCGCTGAACCACCACCGGCCGGGTCACCACCGTTCACACACCCGGCCCGGTCCCAGAAAGCCAGTCCCCAGAGAGAAGAAAGCGAATCACCGTATGAGCAGCGTCGCCATCACCGGAGCCGAGGGCTTCATCGGCTCCCACCTCGTCGAGGCCCTGGTGGCCGACGGCCACCACGTCCGCGCGATGGTCCAGTACAACTCCTTCTCGTCGTTCGGCTGGCTGGAGACCCTCTCCAAGGAGGTGCTGGACTCGGTCGAGATCGTCCTCGGCGACGTCCGCGACCCGGGGTCGGTCAACGGCCTGGTCAAGGGCACCGAGGCGGTCTACCACCTGGCCGCCCTGATCGCGATCCCGTACTCCTACCAGGCACCGCACTCGTACATCGAGACCAACGTGACCGGCACCCTCAACGTGCTGGAGGCGGTGCGTCACCTGGACATCCCCCGCCTGGTGCACACCTCCACCAGCGAGACCTACGGCACCGCGCAGACCGTGCCGATCAGCGAGGACCACCCGATCAACACGCAGTCCCCGTACGCCGCCTCCAAGGCCGGCGGGGACCGGCTGGCCGACAGCTACCACGCGAGCTTCGAGACGCCGGTCGTCACGCTGCGCCCGTTCAACACCTTCGGCCCGCGCCAGTCGATGCGCGCCGTCATCTCGACCGTGATCGCCCAGCTGGCCGCCGGCGAGACCGAGATCACCCTCGGCGACCTGCGTCCGACCCGCGACTTCATGTTCGTCAAGGACACCGCGCTGGCCTTCCGCACGGTCGGCACCGCCCCCGCCGAGACCGTGGTCGGCCGGACCTTCAACGCCGGCACCGGCGGCGAGATCTCGGTCGGCGACCTGGTGATCCTGGTCGGCAAGCTGATGGGCGTCGACGTCACGGTGAAGGAGGACGAGCAGCGCATCCGTCCGGCCAACTCCGAGGTCATGCGCCTGGTGGCCGACGCCACCCGGCTGCGCACCGCCACCGGCTGGGCTCCGCAGTACTCCCTCGAAGAGGGCCTGGAGCAGACCATCGAGTTCTTCCGCGACCCGGCCAACCTGGCCCGCTACAAGACCGACATCTACAACGTCTGACCCAGCCCGCCTTCCGTCCGCTCCCGGCATCGAAGGCCCCTGTCGCACCGACTTCCGTGGGGGAAACACCATGCACGCAGTGATCCTGGCCGGCGGTAAGGGCGTCCGCCTCCGCCCGTACACCACCGCCCTTCCCAAGCCGCTCGTCCCGATCGGCGACCAGCACGCGATCCTGGAGATCGTGATGCGTCAGCTCGCCGCCGCGGGCTTCAAGACCGTCACCCTGGCCATCGGCCACCTCGGCCACATCATCCGCGCCTACGTCGGCAACGGCTCCCAGTGGGGCCTGCGGGTCGGCTACGCCGTCGAGGACAGCCCGCTCGGCACCCTCGGCCCGCTGCTCACCCTGCAGGACCGGCTGCCCGAGCACTTCCTGGTGATGAACGGCGACGTCCTCACCGACCTGGACTTCGCCGGTGTGCTCAAGCACCACGAGGCGTCCGGGTCGCCGCTGACCATCGCCACCTACGCCCGCCAGGTGAGGATCGACTTCGGCGTCCTGACCACCGAGTCCGGCTCGATCACCGGCTTCCAGGAGAAGCCGACCATCGACTACCGGGTCTCGATGGGCGTGTACGGCGTCTCGCGCTCGGCGCTGGCCAAGTACACCCCGGGCCTGCCCCTCGGCTTCGACGAACTGGTCCTGGACCTGCTCGCCGCCAAGACGCCGCCGGCCGCCTACGAGTTCGACGGCTACTGGCTCGACATCGGACGCCCGGACGACTACGACCGGGCCAACGCCGAGTTCGCGCTCAACCGGTCGCTGCTGCTCCCGGGCGAGGCCGCGGAGGGCCTGTACGCCGTGCCGAGCGAGCAGGAGCTGCCGATCCCGGCCGCCCGTACCGCACCGGACGTCGCCGACCAGCCCGCCGCGGTGGGCCAGGCCGGTTCAGAGAACGACGGACGGGCCGCGTGAGAATCCTTCTGCTCGGTGCCGACGGCTTTCTCGGCCGGCACGCCGCCGTCGTCCTGCGGTCCCTGCCCGGGGCCACCGTGCTGACCGCCGGACGGCGGCCCGACCACGACCTGCGCCTCGACCTGGCAGCCGCCGGGTCGGGCCCGCTCGGCGAGGAGCTGGCCGCGCTCGCCCCCGACGCGGTGGTCAACTTCGCCGGTGCGGTGGCCGGCAGCGCCGTCAAGCTCGCCGAGGTCAACGCCCGCGGCCCGGCCGTGCTCTGCGAGGCGCTCGAACAGGGTGCCCCGAAGGCCCGGCTGGTGCACATCGGCTCGGCCGGCGAGTACGGCGTCTGCCCGCCCGGCAGCTCGCTCGACGAGGACGCCGACGCCCGCCCGGTCGGCGTCTACGGCGCCACCAAGCTGGCCGGCTCCCTCGCGGTGGCCGGCTCGCCGCTGGACGCCGTGGTGCTGCGGGTGTTCAACCCGGTCGGCCCGGGTGCCCCGGCGGGCTCGCTGCCCGGACGGCTCGCCGCCGAACTGCGCCGGGCCGCCCCGGACGGCGCCGAGGGCGTGGTGAAGGTCGGGGACCTCTCGGCCCACCGCGACTTCGTCGACGCCCGGGACATCGCCCGCGCGGTCGGCCTGGCCGTCACCGCGCAGAGCCCGCTGCCCAGGGTGCTCAACCTCGCCTCCGGAACGGCCAGGCCGGTCCGGGCGATCGCCGACGGCCTGGTCACGGCGGCCGGATTCACCGGACGGATCGACGAGAGCGGCGCCGGTTCCGAGCGGTCCGCGGCCGTCTCCTGGCAGCAGGCCGACGTGTCGGCCGCCGCCCGGACGCTCGGCTGGCGGCCGGAGACGGGGCTCGACGAGACGCTGCGCGACCTCTGGCTCTCCACCGAACCGCTGGTCGCCGCATGACCGGCGCAAGCCACCACGACGGCCGCCTGCTGGTGCCGCTGTACGTCCACCCCGCGGTGGACCCGGCGGCCTGGCAGGCGGTCGCCGCCGCCGACCCGAAGCGGATCGCCGCCGTCGTGCTCAACCTCGCCGACGGCCCCGGCGATCCGGACCACGTCTTCTCCGACGCCGCCGAGCAGCTCCGTGCCGCCGGTCTGCCGCTGCTCGGCTACGCCGACACCGACTACGGTCGGCGGTCGCACGCCGCCGTGGTGAACGACGTCCTGACCTACCGCCAGCGGCACAGCATCACCGGCGTCTACCTCGACCAGGTGTCCACCCAGCCGGGCGCCCTGCCGCACTACCGCCGCCTCGCCACCGCGGCCCGGGCCGCCGGGTGCTCCACGGTGGTGTTCGGGCACGGCGACCACCCCGACCCGGGGTACGCCGAGGTGGGGCTCGCCGACCTGCTGGTCACCTTCGAAGGGGACTGGACGGCCTACCAGTCGCTCACCCTGCCGCTCTGGACCGGCCGGCACGCCGCCGCCCGGTTCTGCCACCTGGTCTACGACGTGCCCGCCGAGCGGGCCCGCGAGGCCACCGCACTGATCGCCGCCCGCCGGGCCGGCGCGGGCTGCGCGGTCCCGGGCGCCGGGGACAACCCCTGGAGCACCCTGCCGCACGACCTGACCGCCCCCGACCTGGCGTCGCCGGCGTGACGGTCCCGGCCGCGCACGGCCGACCCGGCACCACCGGACCGGCCGCCCGACCGACCACCGGACCGGCAGTCAGCGGATCGCCGACTGCCGCCCGGCCCGCACACCCACCGATCGCCACCGACCCGCCCGTTGCCGAACGGACCTGACCAGACCCGGAGTTCGAGCACCGTGACCCGTCGTACCCGGCCACTCCTGGCCGCCCTCGCCCTCGCCACGGCCCTGCTGGCGACCTCGTGCAGCAGCTCCGGCCCGGACGACGAGGACACCTCCTCGGCCGACGCCACCGGCGCCCAGCCCCCGGCGGCCACCGCCGACCCGGTCCCGGGCAGCCCGACCGCCCCGGACAGCTCGTCGTCGGCCCCCACCGGCACGGCGGCCACCACCCCGCCCGCGCCCGGCA
This sequence comes from Kitasatospora sp. NPDC002965, assembly GCF_040611255.1. Taxonomy (NCBI): domain Bacteria; kingdom Bacillati; phylum Actinomycetota; class Actinomycetes; order Kitasatosporales; family Streptomycetaceae; genus Kitasatospora; species Kitasatospora sp. NPDC002965. The sequence goes on from NZ_JBEXNT010000071.1 coordinate 35,997, forward strand.
CCGCCACCACCGCACCGGGCACCCCGACCGGCACCACCCCGGGCACGCCGGGCACCCCGACGGGCAAGCCCGGCACCACACCGGGCACCACCCCGGGCACCGCACCGGGGACGCCGCCCGGCCCGGGTACGGGCACCGGAACCGGCACGGGTACGGGCGGCACCGGCGGCACCGGCACGCCGAACGGCACCTCGAACGGCGCCCGTTGGCAGCCCACCCCCGGCCTCGCCTGGCAGTGGCAGCTCGGCGGCGGCGTCGACCAGTCCGTCGACGTCCCCGTCTACGACATCGACGGCTTCGAGACCGACGCCTCGGTGGTCGCCGCACTGCACGCCAAGGGCCGCAAGGTGATCTGCTACATCAACGCCGGTTCCTGGGAGGACTTCCGCCCCGACGCCGCCGCCTTCACCAAGGCCCTGCAGGGCGCCGGCAACGGGTGGAAGGGCGAGAAGTGGTTCGACATCCGCAAGCTCGACCAGCTGAAGCCGCTGATGGCGGCCCGCTTCGACATGTGCAAGCAGAAGGGCTTCGACGCCGTCGAACCCGACACCATCGAGGCGTACAACCAGAACAGCGGCTTCCCGCTGACCGCCGAGGACCAGCTCCGCTACAACCGCATGCTGGCCTCGCTCGCCCACGAGCGCGGCCTCGCGATCGGTCTGAAGAACGACCTGGACCAGATCCCCGCCCTGCTGGCCGACTTCGACTTCGCCGTGAACGAGGAGTGCGCCGAGTTCAACGAGTGCGCCCGTCTCTCCCCCTTCATCCAGGCGGGCAAGGCGGTGTTCCACGTCGAGTACAAGCTCGGCACCGACCGGTTCTGCGCCCAGTCCAAGTCGCTGGGTCTCAGCTCGATGCAGAAGAAGCTCGAACTGGACGCCTGGCGGAAGCCCTGCTGAGACAGGAGGGCCGCCGAGCCGCCAGGCGTTCCGGCGCGAGGGTTACTTGACAGCCAGCCAGATGACGGCGCCCACAACGACCAGGGCAACGACGGCGACCAGCGCGATCACACCGGTGCGGTTGCTGTTGGTGCTGTAGGTGTTGACGGATCCCGGCGCCTGGGGTGCCGGGGTCTCGTCGACGAAGGCCCGGAACATCTGGGTGCTGCCGGCGGGGTCGTAGTCGTTGTCAGCCATGGCACGGACTCTAACGAATCCCGGCACCGCGCCGACACCCCGGTGCACCCTCCCCGGCTCACGCCGGGAGGGGCACCGGGCCGGCCCCGGCCCCCGACCGGCCCGTACCGGACTCCGGCCGAACCCAGCGCTACGGGCGTGCGAAAAGCCTGTGAAGTCTGCCCGGACCGCGGAATTCCGGCCCGGCCGATCCGGTTGACTCGGATCATGACCGGAATCCACAGTGACGCCCCCCGTTATGTGCAGCTCGGCACGTCCGACCTCTCGGTGTTCCCGATCTCCCTCGGCGGCAACGTCTTCGGCTGGACCGCCGACGAGGCGCAGTCCTTCGCCGTCCTCGACGTCTACGCGGCGGCCGGCGGCAACTTCGTCGACACCGCCGACACCTACTCCTCCTGGGTGCCCGGCAACGCCGGCGGCGAGTCGGAGACGATCCTCGGCAACTGGCTGCGCAAGCGGGGCAACCGTGACTCCGTGGTCATCGCCACCAAGGTCGGTCTCCACCCCGAGGCCCGCGGCCTGAGCGCGGCCAACATCAAGGCGTCCGCCGAGGGTTCGCTGCGCCGCCTCGGCGTCGACCACATCGACCTCTACTACACCCACCAGGACGACCACACCCCGGTCGAGGAGTTCGTCACCGCGCTGGACGAGCTGGTGCGCGAGGGCAAGGTGCGCGCCGTCGCCGCCTCGAACATCGGCGCCGAGCGGCTGGCCGAGGCGCTCACCTTCGCCGAGGGCGAGGGCCTGGCCGCGTACGTCGCCGTCCAGCCGCACTACAACCTGGTCTCGCGCGGCACCTTCGAGGGCCCGCTGGCCGACCTGGTCGCCGAGCGCGGCCTGGCCACCGTGCCGTACTACGCGCTCGCCTCGGGCTTCCTCACCGGCAAGTACCGCCCGGGCGGCGAGGGTGTGGACAGCGCCCGCGCCGAGGGCGCCAGCCGCTACCTGGCCGACGCGCGCGGACCCAAGGTGCTGGAGGCGCTGGACACGGTCGCCGCGGAGCAGGACGTCGAGCTCGCCTCCGTCGCCCTGGCCTGGCTCGCCGCCCGCCCCACCGTCGCCGCCCCGATCGTCAGCGCCCGCACCGTCGAGCAGCTCCCGCCGCTGCTGGCCGCCGCCTCACTGGAGCTCACCCCGGCGCAGACCGCCCTGCTGGACGCCGCCTCCGCCTGAGCGCCGCGCTCTCCCGTCAGCACGGAGGCCGTGGACGGACCCGCGCGGGGGCGGCGGGTCCGTCCACAGCCTGTGGACGACGGGGAGGGACTTCTAGGCGCCGGGTCGCCCGAAGTGGGTCGGGTAGAAGCCGCTGGTGATCGTCGACACCCGGACCGGCTTGCCCGGCCTCGGTGCCTCGGCGAACTTGCCGCCGCCCAGGTAGATCCCCACGTGGTGGATGCCCGAGGCCCGGCCGCTGTCCGACCAGAACAGCAGGTCACCGCGGCGCAGCTGCCCCGCCGTGATCGGCGTGGTCGCCGCGTACTGGTCGTCGGCCACCCGCGGCAGGCTGATGCCCGCCCGCCGGTAGGCCTGCTGCACCAGCCCCGAGCAGTCGTACCCGGACGGCCCGTTGCCGCCCCAGACGTACGGCTTGCCGAGCTGGGCGAGCGCGTAGTCGATCGCCGTCTCCAGGCGCCCCGAGGCCGGACCGGCGTCCTGGACGGGCCGGGTGACCGGCGGCGCGGACACCTGCGCCTGACTGCCACCGGACTGGCCGGTGCGGCTCAGGTAGACGTCGTAGTGGCTCGTGTACCGCCACTCGCCACTGCCGTTCTTGAACCAGTACTTCGAGCCGTCCCAGCCCTGCCGCGTCCCGGAGGAGCCGGCCGCGGACCCGTTGGAGACGACCGCCTTGCCACTGGCACCGGAGGCCGGGCCGGAACCGGACCCCGCCCCGGTCCGGGGCGCTCCGGTCTGCGCCGCTCCGGTCTGCGCCGCCCCTCCGGAGCCGCCCGTCTGGCGGGTGCGGCCGAGGTAGACGTCGTAGTGGCTCGTGTACCGCCACTCGCCGCCGCTGCCCTTGAACCAGTACTTCGAGCCGTCCCAGCCCTGCTTGCCGGGCGCCGCCTGCGCGGACCCGGCACCGGCGGTCAGTCCGACCACCCCGGCACCGGCCAGCACGGTGGTCGCCAGGCAGGTGCTCCGGACCGCGCGGTGTATTCGCCCGCCACCGGACGGCCCCGCCGGTCGGACGGTGCGCCGCGCGGCCGCGCAGTCGGGGCAGGAGCAGGCCGCGATCGAGGCGGTGCTGCCGAGGCCCTCCTCGAAACCGATCAGCGCCGCGTCCGGGTCGAACGCGAACTCGGCCTCGCCCGCGAACTCCTGGCCGGGCACGAACTCCTGGCCGGGCGCGAACGAGGAGTCGAACGCGAGTCCGGTGTCCGGGCCGGTGGCTATCCTCATGCCGGTCGTCCTTCCTTTCGCCCGGCCCGGGCGGCCGGGGACGGTACCGAGGCGGCGACTCCGGCCGGGGCGACGAAGGCGACCAGCAGTTGCTCCATCAGCGCGCTGCGGGCGGCCTCGTCCAGCTCGTGCGCGGTGGCCCGCTCCAGCCGGCGGACGGCGAGCGCCGCCGCCTCCACCGCGTCGTCCACCAGCACCGTGCGCAGGCCCGCGTCCAGATCGGCCAGCCTCCGGCGGCGCATCGACTCGGCCACCTCGGGCGCGTAGTCCAGCGCCAGCGGCTGCGCCGAGTAGACCTCCAGCCCGGCCGGGGCGACCTCGGCGGCCAGCGCCCGGGTCAGCTCGTCGGCGAACCACTGGCCGTCGCGCAGCGCGGGCCCGGGGCCCGCGTTGCTGTCGCACGGCAGGATGGAGGCGGTCCGGGTGAGCACCGCCTGGACCTGCTCCCGCAGGTAGCTCTCGTGGTCCTCGATCGACAGCATCGCGCGGGCGGTGTCCTTCACCCGCCAGACGATCAGCAGCCGGACGACGATCGGGGTGCCGGTGCGGTCGACCACCTTGACCGGCTCGCTGCGCCAGTGCCGCAGCCGGACGTCCACCCGGCGGCGGCGCAGCAACGGGTTGACCCAGACCAGGCCGGTGCGGCGGACGGTGCCCCGGTAGCGGCCCCAGCGGGTGAGCACCCGGGTCTCGCCGCCCGCGTTGACCAGCAGTCCGGCGAGCGCGAGGACCACCAGCAGTCCGGCGGCGGTGACGGCGGACACCGAACGGGCGGTCACCTCGGCCGTGCCTGCGGCCCGGACGGCCGCGGTGCGCAGGTCGGGCAGCGTGTCCCAGTGCGGGATGACACCGTCGCGCAGGAGCACCAGCAGGACGGCCGCCGTACCGGCCAGGAGCCCGAAGAGGGCGACCCAGCCGGGCAGCGCGGCGGCGGCGTGCTCGCGCAGCGCCTGGTCGGCGCGCGGGGGCCGGCGCGCGGTGGCGGTGGTGAGCGCGCCCACCGGGACCGTCTCCGTCTCCGGCGGGCCGCCCGGTCCCGCCGGTTCGGCGGCCTCCAGCGGATCGCGCAGGTCGACCGGGGCGCCGACCGGTCCGGGGACCACCGCCAGCGGGGTGGTGGCCGGACCGTTGTCGACCGGCCTGGCGGGCTTGGGCGGCTTCGGTGCCCTGACCAGCGGGCTGGAGCCGGAGGCGGAACGTTCCGCCAGCACCGGCGGAAGCGTCTTGGGCGGGTTGTCGGGTCGCTGCGAAGAATCGCGGGTGACGTCCATGCACGGATCCTCAGGTTCAGTGTGTCGCGCAACGGGCGGCCCGGATCTGACGGGCAGTGCCAGAGTCAGGCTAAGTTCATACGTCATCAAATGCGACATTTGAGCTAGTGCGTGTCGACATTTACTGACGAATCATCTAAAGCCGGACCTGACGCGCAGGCACATGAGCGGATGGTGTGAGCGGTTCAGCGGCGCCGGGTACCCGAACCCCGGACGAGCACCCGGCGGGTGATCAGTCCGATGCCGGTGAGCACCAGCAGGACACCGGCGAGCGCACCGCGCCAGCCGTCCGACCGGTGCCGGTCGGACGCCACGGGCGACCCACCTGCCTCGGCCGACGGCTGCTGCTCCGGCGCGGGAGGCGCGGCCAGTGCGCGACCGGCCTCGACGGTGGTGTCGGCCCCGGTGGCCGCCTGCCCGGCGGACCGCGCCACCGCAGCCCCGGCGGCCGGAGCCGACGCGGTGGCAGGTGCGGACGGGGTGTCGGCGGGCGCCGGGGTGACGGCCGGGATCGGGGACGACGGCGAGGACGGGCCCGGGGACGGGGCCTGCGACGCGACCTGCGACGGGGACGGGAGCGGAGAGGAGAGCGAGGACGGCGACGGGGACGGGACCTGCGACAGGGACGGGGACGGGGACAGGCCGGCGGACGGCGAGGTCGGGGAGGTCGGAGAGGAGGACGGGCGGGGCGCGGTCGGGGACGGACCGGCGGTCGGGCTCGTCCTCGCCGTTCCGGTGGCACCGGCGGCCGTCGGCGGCACCGCCGTCGCGGAGGCCGTCGGGGACGGCGTCACCGGCCTGACGGCCACACCGGTGACCGGCGGCACGACGATCGGCAGCAGCCCCGGCGGGACGGGGTCGAAGACGGGGTCCGGGACGGGTTCGGGCGAGGCCGCCGACGGGGCAGCCGGAGGCGATCCGGCCGCCCCCGACGGGGCGGGGGCCGAAGGCGAAGGAGCACCCGGGGACGCGACCGCCGAAGCGGAGCCGGTGGGAGTGGAGGGGACAGCGGGAGCGGAGGGGGACGGAACGGCGACCGAGGGCGAGGCCGCGGCCGACCGGGAAGCACTCGGCGTGCCGGACGCGGGAGTCCCGACGGTCGGCACGGCCGCCGACGCGGTACCCGAGGCCGTGGACACCGCGGGCGTCGGTGACACCGGTGCGGCCACCGCCGTGGACGCGGCGGCCGAGGGCACGACGGCCGAGCCCGCCGCCGACGGCGAGGCCGAGGCCGATGTCTCCGCGCCGGGGGAGACGGCCGGGACCGCCGGAACCTGCGGGGGAACCGTCGTCGGCCCGCCGGCGGGCACGGCCGTCTCCCCGACGGTGGGCGCGACGGTCGGCGTGGCGGTCACCGCGACGGTCGGCGCAGCAGTCGGTGCGACCGTCGCCGTCGGTGTCGCCGTCGGGACGGGCACCGTCGGCGGCTGTACGGCCGCCGCCTCCACCCGCACCGCCACCGCGTCACCCGCCGTCCCGTTCCCCGCCCGGTCGGTCGCCGTGACGACCAGCCACTGGTCCCCGTCCGGCAGGTCGCGGTTGGCCGTGCAGATCCAGCTGCCGTCGATGGCGGCCGTGGCCCCGCAGGCGACGATCCGCTCCGTCGAGGCCTCGCTGCCCGCACGCGCGGTGACGATCACCCGCGCCTCGGGCTCCGCCTTCCCGGCGAGCCGGGGGCGGGCGGTCCGGAGGGTCTCCCCGGCGGAGGGCTCGGTGAGCACCGGGCGGTCCGGCGAGACGGTGTCGACGACCAGCGTGACGGCCTTCCCGGCGGTCCGGTTCCCGGCGAGGTCGGCGGCGGCCGGGGTGAGCCGGTGCCGCCCGTCGGCGAGGTTCTCCACCGGCAGGCAGGACCAGCCGCCGTCGGAGCGGACGGCCGTGCTGCACAGGTCGGCCGCGTCGGCGGCGTGCCCGTCGGCCGGCTGGTCGGTGATCGTCACGGTGCTGCCCGGCTCGCCGGTGCCGGTCAGCTGGAGTCCCGGGTCGTTGGTGAACTCGGGAAGGGCGAGGAGAGGGGCGGCGGGCGGCGCGGTCCTCACGGTGATCCGGACCGGCTCGCCCCGCAGCACCAGGCCGCCGGCGGTGGTCTCCACCGGGGTGAGGCTGTGCGCGCCGCCGGACAGGGCCGTGTCCGGGCGGCAGGACCAGCCGCCGCCGCGGGGCACCTTCGTCCGGCAGATCACCGTGTCGCCCTCGCGGATCTCCACCGTGGCGCCGGCCACCGCGCCGTCGCCGGAGATCCGGGGGCGGGTCTCGGTGACCGCCGTGCCGTCGACCGGTTCGGCGATCTCCGGGCGGGAGGCCCCGACGGTCAGCCGGATCCGCTGGTCGGCGACCTGCCCGGAGTCGGCGAACCCGCCGGGCTCGACGAGCTGGGTGGCGTCCCGGCCGATCCGCAGCCGGGCCCAGGTCTCCCCGGACGCGGCCTTGCCGGGGACGGTCCACTCCAGGGTGACGCTGCGCTCCCCGGCGGCGACCTCGGCCTGCACGCGCTCGACCGGGTCGAACCGCCCGTTGCGGTCGAAGTCGATCCAGCCCGCCAGGGTGGCGGGGGCGTCCCCGACCGCGACCGGGACGGCGAGCCGGTAGTAGCGGCCGATCGCCGCTTCGGCCGGGTAGCTGACCGCCGGGTCGGCGCCCTGGTACTCGCCCCGCCCGGGCTGGAGTTGGGGCGGCGGCGGGCTGGACCAGACGCTGCGGTCCTCCTCGCCGCGGCCGGTGCGGACCTGCGACTCGCCGGCCGGGGCAGTCGGCTCCCCCGTCGGCTCTCCCGTCGGCTCCCCCGCGCGGCCCGCGTCGGGCCGTCGGAACAGCCAGGCCGGCCGCCGGTCGGCGCGGGCCGCCTGGGCGGCGTCGCCGCCGAGGTAGAGGTCGGAGAGCAGGTGGGAGGCGTTGCCGTAGCCCTGCGGGGCGGTGCCGACGCCCTCGTCCAGGGTGACGGTGGACGCCAGGGTGAGCGGGAGGGGTGCGGTGGTGGAACCGGCCCGGGCGGTGGTGCGCTGTTCGACCCGGAAGACCGCCGAGGTGAAGGTGCCGGCCAGCTCCAGGCTGCCCTCCGCGGCGGACCCGGCCGTGCCGTCCGACGTGCCGTCCGCACCGGCGGGGGCCAGGACGTTGCCGTCGGCCGTCCAGCCGGGCCAGTCCGTGCGGTTGACCAGGGTGGGCCCGCCGGGCGAGCCGCCGGTGAGGGTCAGCCGGGCCGCGGTACTGGTGGAGCCGGATTTCCCGGTGGCGACGACGGCGAGTCCGCTGACGTGCAGCCGGGGATTGCGGACGGCCCGGGAGAATGTCAGCCGGAGCGTCCCGACGGTTCTCCAGGAACCGTCCGTCTGCGGACGGTTCTCGGAGATCCGGAAGGTCTGGGCGGGATCTCCGGGCCGAACTCCGTCCGTGTAGAGCGCGGCGGACCGGCCGCCGCCGGCGCGGTCCGCCAATTCCCCGGGCTCGGCGATCACGGCCGCCCCGGGGGAGGCCGCGAAATCGAGGTGGACGGAGAGTCCGGAGGGCAGCACCGCGCGCTGCTCCCCCGACCAGGTACCGGGGGACTGCTGGGCGGCCGAGGGCGGTGGGTTCCAGCCGATCAGCAGCCCGGCGGCGAGGACCGCTGCGGTGCCGGCCACGGCCGGGAACTGTCGGCTCATCCGGCTCTCCTTCGGTATCGGCTGCCGGCATCGCCGGGTTCACCGGGATCTCTGGGCAGTCTGGACACAAGATCTGACAAAACGGAATCACGATCCTGGGCCGGTCATACTGCGACACCTGCACTATTGGCCGCATGACACCCGATTGGCGGCCCTCCGACCGGCAGGACGGGATGTACCCGAAAGGGCTGCATTTCATCCATTAGGCGGCGTATCGCGGGGAATCCCGGCGAATCCGACCCGTTCCCACGGACCAGTATCTGACCATTCATCAGACAACTCTGTTCGAATTACCGGCCCGCTCAGTAGAGTCGGGGCCCGTGACCATTAACCCCGTTCTCATCACGAGCAGTTTCGCGGTCGTCGAACCGCACGGCGCCGTCGTCGCCGAGTACTTCTACCAGCACCTGTTCGAGCACCACCCCGGGGTCCGGGGCCTGTTCGCCGAGCACATCGACGAGCAGCGGGACCGGCTCTGGGCGGCGCTCGGCACGGTGGTCTCCCATCTGGAGGAGACCGACACGCTGGTCGGCGTCCTCCGCGACCTCGGTGCCCGGCACGCCCGGTACGGGGCGCTCGTCGAGCACTTCCCCGCCGTCGGCGCCAGCCTGCTCGCCACCCTGGCGCACTTCGCCGGCGAGGCGTGGACCGAGGAGACCGAGGCGTCCTGGACCGCGGTCTACGGCGTGATCAGCGACACCATGGGCCAGGCGCTCACCACCGCACAGCACTCCTAGGGCGCGACGCGGTGCCCTTCGACCCCGCGGTCATCCGCGCCAGCTTCGCCGTCGTCGAGCGCCGTGCCGACCACATGGCCAAGTACTTCTACGCCCACCTGTTCGCCCGCAACCCCGGGGTGCGGGCGTTCTTCCCCGCCCAGATGACCGAGCAGCGGGACCGGTTCTTCGCCGCACTCACCCAGATCGTCCTCCGCATGGAGAACCCCGAGCAGCTCACCGGGTACCTGCGGGCGCTCGGGCGCGACCACCGCAAGTTCCAGGCCGCGCCCGAGCACTACCCCGCCGTCGGGGCCAGTCTGATCGCCGCCCTGCGGCACTTCTCCGGACACTCCTGGACGCCCGAGATCGAGAAGGCCTGGACCGAGGCCTACACCGTGATCGCCCGGACGATGACCGGGGCGGCCTCCGGGGTCCCGCCCGAGGTCCCCGCGTGGTGGGAGGCCGAGGTGGCCACCCGCCGACGGGCCGCAGCCGACATCGTCGTCCTCACCCTGATGCCGATGCGCCCGTACCCCTTCGTCCCCGGCCAGTACCTCACGCTCAGCAGTCCCCGGGTGCCGAAGGTCTGGCGCCCCTACTCGATCGCCAACGCGCCGCGCTCCGACGGCACCCTGGACGTGCACGTCCGCCGGGTGCCCGGCGGGCTGCTCAGCACCGCACTCGTCGACGACGCCGCCCCCGGCGAACTGCTGCGGCTCGGCCACCCGCTCGGCGACGCCGTGCTCGACCCGCACTCACGCCGCCCGCTGCTGGCGGTGGCCGCCGGCACCGGCTGGGGACAGACCCGGGCGCTGCTGGAGCAACTCGCCGCCGGCCCCGCCGACCGCGACGTCACCGTGGTGCTGGCCGCCCGTTCGCAGGCCGAGCAGTACGACCTGCCGGCGGTGGAACGGCTGCTCGCCCGGTGCGCCCGGCTGCGGGTGCTGCCGACCGCCCCGGCGCGGGGGGAGGGCCGCGACGACGCCGACGCCGACGCCCCGGTCCGCGACGCACTCGCCCGGTACGGCCACTGGTCCGGCTGGGACGTCCACCTCAGCGGCCCGCCGGGCCTCGCCCCCTCGCTGACCGCGCTCCTCACCGAACTGGGCGCCGATCCCGCGCTGATCCGGCACGACCCGGCACCGGTGACCTTCAACCGGGCCCGACCGCTGACCTCCTCGGAGTGGTTCCTGGATCAGCGGGACGTCCCCTGGATCAACCGGACCGACCTGGGGTGAGCGCCCCTGCCGACCGCCCGGCCCGCCGTGGAACGGGAGAAGCCCCCGGCCTGGGGCCGGGGGCTTCTCTCTGGTGCGCTCAGCAGGATTCGAACCTGCAACCTCTTGATCCGTAGTCAAGTGCTCTATCCGTTGAGCTATGAGCGCAAGTGCCGGGCGGACCCGGTCTTGCGGGGTTTGGTGCGCTCAGCAGGATTCGAACCTGCAACCTCTTGATCCGTAGTCAAGTGCTCTATCCGTTGAGCTATGAGCGCTCGCCCTGGTGAACGTGCCAGCGGGGCGGTGCGGGGACAACATTACATGACCTGCGACGCGGGGCGAAATCGATTGATCCGGGCGCCGCAGCGGGGCACCGGGGTACGGGCACGTCGGGGCCCTCCCGCGAGCCCGGCCGGGGCCGGACGGACCGGACCGACCCGGACCGGGAGACGCGAAGAGCCCCGCCGACGGATCCGTCGGCGGGGCTCTTCGTCTGGCGGAGGCTGAGGGATTTGAACCCTCGATCAGGAATAACCCCGAAACCGCATTAGCAGTGCGGCGCCATAGACCGGACTAGGCGAAGCCTCCTCCACATGGACCAAGCCCGCGTGCGCGGACCCGTTCCCTGTGCCTGTGATGATGCCACAACCCGGGGGCCCGGCACCAACCGCCGACCACGTTACTAGGCGGGTCGTCCCCGCCGCAAAGAAGAATGAGATACTGCCTTCTCCGGAGAGAGCTGCCCTGAGCCGAGGAGACCTGTCGACGTGAGCAGCAGGCCGATCCGAGGCGCTGCTCGCCTCGCCGCCATACTCGACGCCCTGCCCGACGCACTGCTCCTGGTGAACAGCAACGGCACGGTCGTCGACGCCAACAACGCCGCCGTGCACGCGCTCCAGACGCCCGGCACGTCGTTGGTGGGGATGGGAGTGCTGGACCTCCTGCCCGAGTTCGACCCGAGCCGGATCCCCGGCTCGATGCGCCCGGCCGCCCGCGAGGACGACGCACTCGACCGGCCGGTCCGGATGACCGCGCGGCGCACCGACGGAAGCACCTTCCCCGTCGAGGTCTCCGGCAACGACTTCGCCGACGACGGCACCGGCGACAGCCGCAGCTACGCGCTCTCCCCGCTCGCGCCCTACGACCCCTACCGCGAGGGCTCGCGCTCCTCCGACCTGCTCCTGCTGCTGGTCCGCGACCTCTCCAGCCGGCTCGGCGTCGAGGCGGAACTGCGCCGCCAGCACAAGCAGACCGAGATGATCCTGCGGGCCGCCGCCGAGGGCGTGCTCGGAGTCGACCTCGAAGGCCGCTGCGTCCTGGTCAACCCGGCCGCCGCGCACATCCTGGAGTACCGGGCCAGCGAGCTGGGCGGGCGCGAACTGCACCCGCTGATCCAGCACTCCCGGGCCGACGGCACCCCGCTGGCGCTGGAGGAGTCCGCGCTGCTGGACACCCTGACCTCCGGCCGCAAGCACCGGGTGCGCGGCACCGTGCTCTGGCGCAAGGACGGCCGGCCGGTCACCGTCGACCTCACCACCGCCCCCGTCCGGGACGGCGACCAGCTGGTCGGCGCGGTGATGACCTTCACCGACCGCAGCCGCGAACTCGCCCTGGTCGCGCGCAACGAACACCTCACCGCCGTCCTGGAGAGCGAACTGGGCGGCGCGCTGACCGCGCTGCACCGCCGGATCGACACGCTCGCCGCCGACCCCGCGGGCCAGCTCTGGCCGGAGGCGAACTGGACCCTGCGCCGGCTGGCCGACGAGTGCCGCCGCTTCGGCAAACTGATCGACGGTGTGCTCGCCCACCAGCGCTCCGAGGCCGGCGAGTGGTCCACGGGCGCCGGCGCCACGGGCAACGGCCCGCTGGGCTTCGACGGCCCGGGCTCGTCCACCGAGGGCAAGCCGGACGACAAGGCGGGGAAGAAGGCCGCCGAGCGCGTGCCGGTCGCCCTGGACAAGGTG